>NZ_JBQVPI010000009.1:0-208820 GCF_052438155.1 Shinella sp.
CCGTCATCCTCGGGCTCGACCCGAGGATCCACGCCCCGCCCACCTTGCCAGAGGGACCCATGACCGTTTCATCCTTCGACCATCCCTATCTCTCGGGTCTTCTCGGCGACGAGGAGGTGGCGGCATTCTTCTCCATCGCCGCGGAGCTGGAAGCCATGCTCGCCTTCGAGGTGGCACTGGCGAAGGCCGAGGCGGCTGAAGGGCTTATCCCGGCCGAAGCGGCGGATGTGATTGCGGATAGAGCGCATCGTTTCTCGCCGGATGTGGCGAGCCTGCGCGACGCCACGGCGCGCGACGGCGTCGTGGTGCCGGATCTCGTGCGCCAACTGCGTGCCGCCGTCGGCGAGCCGCATGGCAGGCACGTGCATTTCGGCGCGACCAGCCAGGATGTCATCGACAGCGGCCTGATGCTGCGCCTTGCGCGGGTGGTGCCGATCTTCGAAACGCGGCTGGCGGTCTTGAGCGATATGCTCGACGGACTTGCGGTCACGTTCGGCGAACGCACGCTGATGGGACGCACACGCATGCAGGCGGCAATCCCGATCACCGTGGCTGACCGCATCACGTCCTGGCGCGCGCCCTTGCAGCGCCATGCGGACCATTTGACGGCCTTCGCCCAGACGGGCCTTGCCATCCAGTTCGGCGGTGCCGCCGGCACGCTGGAGAAACTCGGCGAAAAGGCGCCGGCGGTGCGCGCGGCGCTGGCGGCCGAGCTTGGCCTTGCCGACGCCCCCCAGTGGCACAGCCAGCGCGACCGGATCGGCGCGCTCGCCGCATTGCTGGCGGCCATCACCGGCAGCCTCGGCAAGATCGGCCAGGACATCGCGCTGATGGCGGATCGTGGTGACGAGATCGCGCTTGCGGGCGGCGGCGGTTCGTCCGCCATGCCGCACAAGCAGAACCCGGTCGCCGCCGAAGGTCTCGTCACGCTTGCCCGCTTCAACGCCGCCCAACTCGGCGGGCTGGCCCAGGCGATGGTGCACGAGCAGGAACGCTCCGGTGCAGCCTGGACGCTGGAATGGCTGGTCCTGCCGCAGATGGTGGTGGCTTGCGGTGCATCTCTTCGCCTTGCCGGCGCGCTTCTTTCTTCCATTCGCTGGCTTGGTCCGGCCTAACGCATTTTCATAATTTATTGGTTATGAAAATGGCTGTTTTTTTCATTTTACATCACCATTTCATCTGGCAACCTGACAAAAAGCCATTCTGGGACTGGACCGCGTGTTGGCGGGAGGCCGGCTTTTCTGGGAGGAAAACATGAAGACGATTGCAATCGCCACGCTGACGGCTGCACTTCTGGGCGGTGTCGCCCATGCCGATACGATCAAGGTCGGGGTGGTCGGGCCGTTCTCCGGTCCCTTCGCGCTGCAGGGCAAGAATTTCAAGGCGGGCATCGATGCCTATATGGCGTTGAACGGCGCGACCGTCGGCGACGACACGATCGAGATCATCTACCGCGACATCCCGACCGCCGACCCGGCGCAGTCGAAGGCCCTGTCGCAGGAACTGGTGGTCAAGGAAGGCGTGCAATACTTAGCCGGCTTCTACTTCACGCCGGATGCCATGGCCGCCACGCCGCTGCTGGAGCAGGCGAATGTGCCGATGGTGGTGATGAACGCCGCGACCTCGGCCATCGTCACGAAGAGCCCCTATGTGGTGCGCACCTCGTTTACCACCTGGCAGACCTCGACGCCGATCGCCAAGGTCGCCTTCGACGGCGGCACGAAGAAGGTGATTTCCGTCGTCAGCGATTATGGCCCGGGTGTCGATGCGGAGGCAGCCTTCAAGACCGGTTTCGAGAAGGCCGGCGGTGCCGTCGTCGAGGCGCTCCGCATCCCGCTCCAGACCAACGATTTCTCGCCGATCATGCAGCGCATCAAGGATTCGGGTGCCGAAGGCGTCTTCGCCTTCCTGCCGTCCGGCCCGACGACCCTCGGTTTCGTCAAGGCCTTCAACGAAAACGGTCTGAAGGATGCCGGCGTCAAGTTCTTCGCGCCCGGCGACCTGACGCAGGAATCCGACCTGCCGGCGCTCGGCGAGGCCGCACTCGGCCTCCAGACCACCTTCCACTATGCCGTCTCGCATGACTCGGCGGAAAACAAGAAATTCGTGGAGGCCGCCGCCAAGGCGATCGGCAATCCCGCGGAACTGTCGTTTCCCTCGGTCGGCGCCTATGACGGCATGCATGTCATCTACAAGATGATCGAGGCGACGGGCGGCGAGCAGGATGCGGCCAAGGCGGTCGAGGCCGTGAAGGGCCTGTCCTGGGAAAGCCCGCGCGGGCCGGTGACCATCGATCCCGAAAGCCGCCATATCACGCAGAACATCTATCTGCGCGAGGTGGCGAAGGCCGAGGACGGGACGTATTATAACAAGGAAATCCAGACCTTCGAGAAGCAGGGCGATCCGGGTCTGGCGGCTGCGAAGTAGCCGGACTACCCCGGCGACGTGCCTGGCGGGTGGATCCTCGGGTCAAGCCCGAGGATGACGGACGGCAGGGAAGCGCTTCCCGTCCATCAGACGGCGCGGCAAGTGTCGTCGCCGCCGTGATACGCCGCCCTCGCTTCTTTCGTCATCCTCGGGCTTGACCCGAGGATCCACCGGCCTCCGACGAGTGACCGCCGACATCCCGGCGACAAGCAGGACAGGAACATGCAAACGGTCTTCAGCATCGGGGTCGATGCCCTTGCCTATGGCATGGTGCTCTTCGTCATCTCCATCGGCCTTTCGGTGACGATGGGGCTGATGCGGGTGGTCAATCTGGCGCATGGCGCCTTCGCGATGATCGGCGGCTACATCGCCTCCTATGCGGCGCGCGACCTTGGCCTTGCCTATGCCGTTGCCGTCATGCTCGCGGTCGCCGGCACGATCCTCATTGCCATTCCCATCGAGCGTCTGCTTTATCGCCGCATCTACGGCCAGCCGGAGCTGACGCAGGTGCTGATGACCATCGGCATCACCTTCTGCATCATCGGCATCGCCAATTACGTCTTCGGCCCGACGCTGAAGACCATTCCGACGCCGGAAACGCTGCGCGAACCCGTCAGCCTCGGCTTCCGCACCGTCTCGGCCCACCGGCTCTTCGTCATCGGTTGCGGGGCCGCCGTTGCCGTCGGCCTCTGGTATTTCATCGAGCGCACGGCCTTCGGTGTAAAGTTGCGCGCCAGCGTCGACAATGCCGCAATGGCGGCAGCGCTCGGCGTGAAGACCGAGGTCGTCTATGCCGTGAGCTTCGCCGTCGCCGTCGGCCTTGCCGCCTTCGGTGGCGTGGTCGGTGCCGAGCTGCTGCCGATCGAGCCCTACTATGCGCTGCGCTACATGGTGACCTTCCTCGTCGTCGTCTCGGTCGGCGGGGCGGGATCCATTCCCGGCGCGCTTGCCGCCTGCCTGCTGCTCGGCGCCATCGACACGACGGGGCGTTATCTCATGCCGGAATTCGGCGAATTCTTCTTCTATCTTGCGGTCATCGCCATCGTCTGGCTTTTCCCGCGCGGCCTTGCCGGAAGGGCGAAGTGATGGCGCTGCTGACGAATTCCGACATGCTCTCCGCCGCGGGCGACCGCCGCGCACGCCTGACGCGCGACGCCATCGGCGTACTTGTCATCCTCGCTTTGGCCGTCGTGGGCTATGTCCTCTTCCCGAACAATCTCGCGCTGCTCACCCGCATCATCGCGATCGCACTGCTGGTGCTCTCGCTCGATCTCGTCACCGGCTATTGCGGCGTCGCGACCCTTGGCCATGCGGCGCTGTTCGGCGCGGGGGCCTATGGCGCGGGCATCGCGGCGGCGCATTTCGGTATCACCGACCCGATCGCCATGCTCGCCGTCGGCGTCGTCGCGGGCGCGCTTGCCGGCCTCCTGTCCGGCGCCGTCGTGCTTCGCGCCCACGGCCTGCCTCAGCTCGTGCTGTCCATCGCCATCGTTCACCTCGCCCATGAGGCCGCCAACAAGGCCTCCGGCTGGACCGGTGGCAGCGATGGGCTTGCCGGCATCATGCCGGACGCCGTCTTCGGCCTCTGGCAGTTCGATCTCTGGGGCCGCACGGCCTATGTCTTCGGCATCGTGCTGCTCGTCGTCGCCTTCGTCATCCTGCGCCAGATCGTGCGCTCGCCCTTCGGCATGCTGTGCCGCGGCATCCGGCAGGATCCGGTGCGCGTCCGTGCCATGGGGGGCTCGGTGCATGGCACGGTGATCCGGATGTACGCGGTCTCCGGCGCCGTCGCCGGGGCCGGCGGCGCGCTCAACGCCATCTCGACCCAGGTCGTCGGCCTCGACAGCCTGTCCTTCACCCTGTCGGCGGAGGCGCTCGTCATGCTCGTGCTCGGCGGCACCGGCTCGCTCTACGGCGCCCTGATCGGTACCGTCGTCTTCATGTGGTTCGAGGATGTCGTCTCGGCGGCAAATCCCTTCCACTGGCTCACCATCGTCGGCGCGCTCTTGATCGCCGTCGTGCTATTCGCGCCGAAAGGCCTTTACGGTTCGTTCGCCGCCTATCTCGAACGCCGCGGGAGGAAGGGCCGATGAGTGCGATCTTCGACGTCCGCAACCTGAAAAAGATGTTCGGTGGTCTCGCCGTCACCAACGACGTTTCCCTCTCGATGGCGCCGGGCGACCGCGTTGCGCTGATCGGCCCGAATGGTGCCGGCAAGACGACTTTCGTCAACCTCGTCACCGGCAACATCCTGCCGAATTCCGGAAGCGTTATGCTCGGCGGTCAGGACGTGACGCGGCTCGGCCCGACCGAGCGCGTGCGCCGCGGCCTCGTGCGTTCCTTCCAGGTGACGCGGCTGTTTTCCGAGATGACGCCGGAGGAGCATGTAGCGCTCGCCATCCTGCAGCGCGAAGGCCGTTCGGGGCACATGTTTGCGAGCCATCGCGCGATGCCGGACGTCATGGACGAAGCGCATGCCTTGCTGGCCAAGCTCGGCATCGCGCATCTGGCCCGCCACCGCGTCAGCGAAATCGCCTATGGCCAGCAGCGCCTGCTGGAACTGGCGCTGGCGCTCGCCCTGAAGCCTAAGGTGCTGTTGCTCGACGAGCCCGCCGCCGGCGTGCCGCAGAGCGATACGGCGCGTATCGAGCAGGCGATCGCCGACCTGCCGGCCGATCTTGCCGTGCTGATGATCGAACACGACATGGATCTCGTCTTCCGCTTCGCCAAGCGCGTCATCGTGCTGGCGGCGGGCGAGATCATTTTCGACGGGTCGCCGGACGCCGTTACCAAGGACGCCCGCGTCCGCCAGGCCTATCTCGGGAGCTATGCCGATGCCCGCAGCGTCGCTTGAAATTTCAGGTCTGTCCGCCGGCTACGGCCCGACGCGGGTGCTGGAGGATATTTCCTTCTCCGCAGGCGCCGGCCGAAGGCTCGCGGTGCTTGGCCGCAACGGCATGGGCAAATCGACGCTCTTTGCCACGCTCGCCGGCCAGACCAAGCGCTACGGCGGCGAAATCCGTCTCGGCGGCCAGCCGATCGAGGGTATCGACAGCTCGTCGCGCGCGCTGAAAGGGCTGGGCTACGTGCCGCAATCGCGCGACGTCTTCCCGACGCTGACCGTCGAGGAAAACCTCTTTGTCGGCCTGAAGGCCCGGCCGCGCTCGGCGATCGAGGAAGCCTATGCGATGTTTCCCCGCCTCAAGGAGCGACGAAAGAATCTCGGTTCGCAGCTGTCCGGCGGCGAGCAGCAGATGCTGACGACGGCGCGCACCATTCTCGGCCAGCCTTCCGTGCTGCTGCTCGACGAACCGCTGGAGGGCCTGGCGCCGGTCATCTGCGAGGAACTGATGGCTGCCTTCGGCACGCTGGCCGCCTCGGGCGAAATGACCATCCTGCTCGTCGAACAGCGCATCCAGAGCGCGCTCGATTTCGCCGACGAGGTGATCATCCTCGAGCGCGGCCGGATCGCCTGGACCGGCACGCCGCAGGCACTGTCCGCCGATGCGCACACGGTTGAAATCCTGCTCGGCGTCGGTGGCCTGCACTGATGGGATTCATATGGCTTTCGTTATGAAACGGAGCCGGCATTTCATTTTACATCGCTGCCTCGGCTGCCAGAGTGCGGCCTGACAGTCGCGTCCCAGTTTGAGGAGACCGGACGCGACGACGGGTCTGGACGAAGGGGAGGTTCCGATGGGCAGGCACGAAGGCGATCCCTCCGTAACGCCGGTGATGACGGCGGGCGGCGCGCTGCTCGCCCGGCTGAAGGCCGTCGGGGTCGACTATATCTTCGCCAATTCCGGTACGGATTTTCCGCCGATCATCGAAGGGCTTGCCGAGGCCGAAGCCAAGGGTATCGCGCTGCCGCAGGCGCTCGTCATGCCGCACGAGGGGGCGGCCATGGGCATGGCGCACGGCTATTATCTTGCGACCGGCCGCGCCCAAGCGGTGATGGCGCACACCAATGTCGGCCTTGCCAATTGCGCGATCGGCGCGATCAACGCGGCCATGGAGCATATCCCGGTCCTGCTCTTTTCCGGCCGCACGCCCGTTACCGAACGTGGGCGCAAGGGGTCGCGCACCGTGCCGATCGGCTGGGGACAGGAAATGCGCGACCAGGCGGCGCTGGTGCGCGAGGCCTGCAAGTGGGACGACGAACTGCGCGTACCCGAGCATATCCCGCAGATGGTCGATCGCGCCTATGCCATCGCCTGCTCCACGCCGCGCGGGCCGGTCTATATGAGCCTGCCGCGCGAGGTGCTGTGCCAGCCTTGCCCGACGGAGGGGCTGGACGCGCCGGCCACGATGGCGCCGGCAATCACCGTGCCGTCACCGAAGGACATCGAGGCAGCGGCGCGGCTGCTGGCGGAAGCGGAAAACCCGGTGATCTTTGCGCAGCGCGGTGCCGGCTCGGCCGAAGGGTTTGCCGCGCTGGCAGCACTTGCCGAGGCGTGGGGCATTCCGGTCTGCCAGTACTGGGCGGTGCAGCTCGCCATCGCGACGGATCATCCGATGGCGGCGCAGGCCGATCCCAAGCCGCTACTCGACACGGCGGATGTCATTCTGGTGCTCGACGCACTCGCGCCCTGGTCGCCGGATGCACATCCGCTCAAACCCGGTTGCAAGGTCATCCAGCTCGCGCAGGACCCGCTCTACCAGCGCCAGCCGGTGCGCTATTTCCGCTCGGACGTAACACTTGCCTGTGATGTCGATGCGGGCCTTGTCGCGTTGAAGGCGGCGATGAATCTGCTGCTGCCCATCCATCGGGCGAAGGCCGAGCGAAATGCCCGGGACGTGGCGGCGCGCAATCGGGCGGCCCGTGCCGGCGTGCTTGAAACGGCACGGCGCGGCAACGGCACGCCGATGGCGAAGGATTTTGTCTCGCTGACACTGTCGGAGGCTTTGGCCGGGCGGGATGCGACGGTGCTGTCGGAACTCGGCTGCCCCATGGCGCCGATGACGCTCGCCCATCACCAGGCCTGGTATCAGGAGCCGCATTCCGGCGGGCTCGGCTGGTGTTTTCCGGCAGCGCTCGGCATGCAGCTCGCGCGGCGCGACCGGCTCGTCGTCGCCACCATGGGCGACGGTTCCTACATGTTCGCCAATCCCGTCGCCTGCCACCAGATTGCCGAAGCCCTCGACCTGCCGATCCTCGTCCTCATCGTCAACAATGCGGAATGGGGCGCGGTGCGCCAGTCGGTGCTGGGTCTTTATCCGGACGGCTATGCCGCAAAAACCAACCGCATGCCGCTGACCGCCCTGTCGCCGGTGCCGGATTTCGTCAAGGTCGCGGAGGCAAGCCGGGCCTATGCCCGCCGCGTGACCGATGGTGCGGTGCTGGCCGGCGCCATTGCGGAGGCGCTCGAGCATATCGAGACGAAGCGGACGCTGGCGCTCATCGACGTGCAGGTCCGCGCCTGAACCAGACCCGTGCAAGGAGGAAACCAAGCCCGAACTGGCGACCCATGAATTCTGGAAGGACCTGAAACCGATCGACAAGGTGTTCCAGCCGGATGCCCTGCCGGAAGTCTATCTGCAGAATTGTGTGGAGCGGTTGTTCCGGTAAAGCAATTCTAGCGAAAGTGTGCAGCGGTTTGCGTTCCGCGAATTGCGTGGAAAGAAAGTCGTGTTCCGTGCGGAACAGCGCGGGGCGGGGCGATATGGGAAAGTCTGATCACTGGATGAGAGAGGCTCATCCCCAACCAGAGATCAGGAGAGACCCCATGCGCAAGTTCATCGTTTCCGCCACCGTTGCCCTCGTTGCCGCCGTGTCCTTCGCCGCTCCCTCGCAGGCCGGCTATTACAGCTACGGCTACGAGCCCTACTGCTTCATCAAGAAGATCAAGTCCTACGACTATTACGGCAACGTCGTCATCAAGCGGATCAAGGTCTGCAAGTAAGCTGATCGTTCGCTGACCTCCCCAAAGGCCCGGATGTCCCCTGCATCCGGGTCTTTTGCCGTCGGGACAACCGGCCCGGTTGCAAATTCCGTCGCGCAATGGTAGCCATGCACCCGTTCGCAACACGTAAGAGAGGGCTGCGCGTGAAGACCGACTTCCTGCCACATCGCACGCATGGCCCTGATCTTGCCCTGCAAATGCGTTTGCAGGGCTGATCGGAACGAACACTTTTTCTTCTGGTCTGCCTTTCCCGGCGATACAGCCGCGTGCCTTCAGGTGCGTATGCCTGCATCCGTTTCCATCGGGCCTTTTCGCGTGACTGACGGCTGATGCCGCGCCGCGGGGGTCCTGAAAGACCAGAGAATTCCCATGTCGCTTCTCAATATCCGCGCGCTCGGCGTCACGCTGTCCACCACCCTCTTTGCCAATCTCAGCCTCTCCGTCGCTGCCGGCGACCGGATCGGTCTCGTTGCTGCCAACGGGCGCGGCAAGTCCACCCTGCTGAAATGCATCACCGGCGAGTTCGAGCCGACGACCGGCGAGATTACCCGCGCGCGCGGCCTCACCGTCGGCCACATGGAGCAGAACCTGCCCGCCGGGCTCGAAACGCTCACCTTCCGCGACGCCGTGCTGGGCGCGCTTTCGCCCGAGCAGCAGGAGAGCGAGGGCTGGCGCGCCGACGTGACGCTCGAAGAGCTGGAGGTGCCCGACGCGCTGCGGGAGCGCCGGCTCGATGCCTTGAGCGGCGGCTGGCAGCGCATCGCCCTTGTTGCCCGCGTGCGCGTCGGCGAGCCGGACCTGCTGCTGCTCGACGAGCCGACGAACCATCTCGATCTCTCGAAGATCGCCCTGCTGGAGACCTGGCTCGCGACGCTGCCGCGCGACATGCCGGTCATCATCTCCAGCCATGACCGCGCTTTCCTCGATGCCGTGACCAACCGCACGCTGTTCCTGCGTCCCGAGCGGTCGCCGCTGTTTGCTCTGCCCTATTCCGAGGCCCGGGCGGCGCTGGACGAGATGGATGCGGCCGAGGAGCGACGCTACGAGCGTGAGATGAAGAGCGCTCAGCAGCTTCGCCAGCAAGCGGCGAAGCTCAACAATATTGGCATCAATTCCGGCAGCGACCTGCTGGTGGTGAAGACCAAGCAGTTGAAGCAGCGGGCGGAAAAGATCGAGGATGGGGCAAAGCCGGCCCATCTGGAGCGTTCCGCCGGTGCGATTCGCCTCGCCAACCGCGGCACCCATGCCAAGGTGCTGTTGACGCTGGAGGATGCGGCGGTCGAAACGCCGGATGGCACGCCTCTCTTCCGCACGGGCCAGAAATTCATCTGCCAGGGCGACCGCATCGTGCTGCTCGGGCTGAACGGCGCGGGCAAGACGCGGCTGGTCGGCCAGTTGCGCCGGGCGATCGAGGCGGCGGGGGCAAGCCTTCAGGGCATCAAGGCGACGCCATCGCTGGTGCTCGGCTATGGCGACCAGGCGCTTTCCGATCTCTCCGACACGGAGACGCCGCACGGCACGATCATCCACCGCTTCGACGTGGGCGACCAGCGGGCGCGCAGTCTGCTTGCAGGCGCCGGCCTGTCGATCGAGATGCAGGCGCGACCGGTGGGGCAGCTGTCCGGCGGGCAGAAGGCGCGGCTCGGCATGCTGGTGCTGCGGCTCACCAACCCGAATTTCTACCTGCTCGACGAGCCGACCAACCATCTCGACATCGAGGGGCAGGAAGCGCTGGAACGGGAACTGACGGGAAGCGAGGCAAGCTGCCTCTTCGTCTCGCACGACCGCGCCTTCGTGCGGGCGGTGGCAAACCGCTTCTGGGTGATCGAGAAGCGGCGGCTCATCGAGGTGGACGGCCCGGAGGACTTTTTCACAGAGGCCGCCTTATCCGCGTGAGAGGATGCGCGGATCGGCGCGAAAATCCTCGCGGGAAAAGCCGATGCGCTTCGGCGGGTGGTCGCACAGGGCCTGCACGCCGAGCGCCGACAACCGGATGCGCCAGGTCTGGCGCTCCACCGGTTTCGGCGCGGCGAAGGCGGCCGCCGTCAGGAGCGCCATGTTCGTGCCGGCACCGGGGTCGCGCACCGAGCGATAGAGGATGGCGGAGATATCCGCCATCCTTGCGCCATCGGCCAATGACTGGCAGGCCGCGTAATCGGTCGGGTGCGTCCAGAGGGTGAGGTCCCGGTCGAGTGGCGGGACGGTCAGGTCGATTGCCGCGTCCGTGCGGATGGCGGCGGAGAAGGCGGTGTAGTCGGCGGCATTGCCCGGCAGCGGCGTTGCGGGCGATTCGGCAAAGAACAGCAGCCGGTAGAAGGCCATTTCGGCGAGCGCCGTCTCCACCGACAGGGCGGCATAGTAGACGCCGAGTGTGCGCCCGGCACGACGGAAGCGCGAGCCATGCGGATAGACCGCGCCGTAGCGGAAGGGCGTGGCGAGCAGGTAGTCGAGGCCGGCGCATTCCGGCGGCAGCACCGGTTTGCTCTCCTCCAGAATGTCTTCCAGCAGTGCCTGCTCATCCAGTGTATCGACGAGTTTCAGCGTCGAGACGCGGTGCTGTGCCTCGACGAACCGCCAGACGTGGCCCGCAAAGGGCCGCGCCTCAGACGAGAGCGCGGCGGGCGTCCAGATAGGCAAGGACATCGATGAGGCCTGAAATGGAGACGATACGGTCGACGGGGCGCGCGCCGAGCGCGGTGTTCTCTGCCGTCATCCAGGCGCGGGCGACGGTCTCGTCGCCGCCGGTAATGGCGTCGAGCGAGCGGAAGAGGCGCACGAGCAGCACGGCGAGTTCGAAGGGTTTCGTACCGCGCTCCAGCAGCACATCCTGCCGCTTCAGCCGCGACACCGTCGCCTCCGAAACACCGATGACGCCGGAGAGGATGCGCGCCGTCAGCCCCAGCCGATCCGCCGCGCCGACAGCCGCCTTGGTGAGCACCGAGCCTTCTGCATTGGCCTGTGGGATGGGGTTGCGTTGCATGGTCGAAATCCTTTCACTGGAAATAATGTAGCATACATTTTTCCAATGACAAGGTTTTACCGTCCTAGATGCTCATGCCCCCGTCGACCATCAGCATCGTGCCGGTGACGAAACTCGCCCGATCGGAGGCGAGGTAGAGCACCGCGCGGGCGACTTCGTCGGGGCTGGCATGGCGGCCCATGGGGATGAGCCCGTTGAAGAACTCCGTTCCATCCGCACCGATCGCGGCCCCCAGGCCCTGTTCCACGGCAAGCTGGAAGCCGTTGTCGACGGGGCCGGGATTGACGGTGTTGACGCGGATGCCGCGCGGCGCGAGTTCCTTGGCTAGGCAGCGCATCAGATCGGGATCGACATAGGTGGCGACGAAGGTTTCCACGAGGCCGAGGATGAGGCCGGAGAGCAAAGCACCCAGGACATTGCCGACGCCGCCCATGATGACGACGATCAGCGCCTTCATGGTGAAGATGACGCCGGCCGTTGCGGTGAATGTCTGGTACATGGAGATGGCGACACCGCCGGCGGCGGCGAGCGCTCCGCCGATCGCGAAGGCGAAGCGGGCCGCGCGGTCGACGTCGATGCCGACGAGCGGCGCGGAGGCGGGCGACACGGCAACGGCGCGCAGGGCCGTGCCCCAGAGGGTGCGGGTCAAAAGCAGATAGAGGCCGCCGCCGAGCACAATGGCGAGAAGGAAGGCGAGTAGGCGGTTGGCGGCGATATTGGTGCCGAGCACGTTCACGCCGACATTGAGGTAGCTGTAGCTCGTATAGTTGCTGCCGAAGAGCACCAGCATGACACCCTGCAGGACGAACAGCAGGCCGAAGGTGGCGAGGATGGAATCGATCTCGAGGGTCTCCCGGCTTCTGGCGCGGCGCACCATTGGGCGCATCATCAGGCCGTAGACGACGTAGCCGAAGGCGAAGCCGAGCGGGACGGCGGCGAGAAGGCCGTTCTGCCACTGGTCGATCCACCAGAGGGTACGAAGCTGGTTGTCCTCCATCTTCGTCTGGCCGAGCACGGTCTGGAGCGTGCCGGTCGACAGTTCTGCCGACACGGCCTCGCGGTCGAGGCCCTTGCGCTTGATCGCCTCCTGCAGCATCTGCAGCGAGGCGTAGGTGATGACGCTGCCCCAGTAATCCGGGCCTTGCCCTGTCACCTCTTCATGACGCTTGCGATAGGCGGCATTCTCCGCATTGGCAGGGTCGATGCCGCCGAGGTTCATGATGCCGGTGGCATTGTCGCCATTGTTCTTGCCGTAGATGGGGAAGCCGGTGCCGACGCCGAGATAGAGCAGTTTGGGATTGAAGTCCGCGACCTGGCTCTGCTGGGTCAGCGCGAAGGTGTCCGGCGGGTAGGAAAAGGCGACGAAACTGTCGGCGCCGCTCGCCTTCGCCTCGTTGATCATTGGCGTGAAGTCGGAGGTGCCGATCGGGTAGGTCTTGTAATCGACCACCTCGATGCCGGCCGCCTCGAAGGCGGGGCGGGCGGCGGTCACGAAGTCGATGCCGAAGCCGTCGGCGACCGAGACCATGGCGACCTTGTTGTTGAGCGTGCCGTCGGCGGCGGGCATCCAGAAACTCTTCGTCCAGCGCTTGACGAAATCCGGCGCCTTGTCGGTGACGGAGGAGACGGCAAGCTGCGGATAGCCGTAGCGGTCGAAGGGGGGCGGCAGTGCGGTTAAAGCCCGTGCCCAAGGGCGCGAGAATAAGGAGTTTTGGCCATGCGGTTCCAGGAAGGTCTTGCACCGCAGTATCGCGCTCTCGCCAATGCGCCGCCCTTGCCGACGGAGGCGCGGCTTTTCCGCGGCGCCCTTTCACAATCGGCTGGACGTTTCGGGGCGGGCGCAACCGTGTCTTCTTGTTGCTGTCGGAAAGCGGGCGCGTGTCGCTCGGCGGCACCGATCTCGGCCTTTCCGGTCCCTCGCTCGTCTGGGCGCCAGCCGGCGCGCGGGGCTCCGTGACCTTCGATGCGGGGGCGGAGGGGGCAGCATTGGCCATCCCGGAACTGGCGCTCCGTCCCGCCATGCCGACGGGCGCCATTTTTGCCGAGGTGCGCGATGCCCTCGCCCGGCTGATGATGGAGGCGGAAATGCTGCTCGGCGGATCGAGCCTGCAGATCGCCGAGGTGGCGGAAGCCCTCGGTTTTCGCGATGCCGCCTATTTCAGCCGGTTCTTCAAGCGGCTTGCCGGTGTGTCGCCGCGCGCCCGCCGGGCGGGCCTCGTCAGCCGGCAGGTGCGCGAGGAGACGTCTTATGCCGCCTGGCCATGAGGCTCAGAACAGCGTTTCGTAGATATCCGGCTTGAAACCGGCGGTAAGCTGGCCATCGCGGTCGAGGATCGGGCGCTTGATCATCGAGGGCTGCGCGCGCATCAGGGCGATTGCCTTCTTCGCATCGAGGTCCTGCTTGTCGGCATCGGGAAGCGCGCGGAACGTGGTGCCGGCGCGGTTCAGCACGGTTTCCCAGCCAAGTGCGTCCACCCAACGCTTGAGGCTCGCGTCGTCGATGCCTTCGGCCTTGTAGTCGTGGAAGTCATAGGCCACGCCCTTGGCGTCGAGCCAGGTCCGCGCCTTCTTCATCGTGTCGCAGTTCTTGATGCCGTAGATCGTGACGGTCACGCGTCTCTCCCGATTGTGTCAGTCGCGCTTTCTTAGAGCGACGAGGCCGTCACGTCACCCCGAGATAACGCCCGGGGCGGTGATTGATCGCGAGCGTCATGTTGACGACGACGGCGGCCAGAACGGAAAGGGCGAGGCGATCGAGCGGAATGACGAAGAACGCGGCAGCGAGGATGGCAAGATCGACGGCGAGCTGGAAATAGCCGGCGCGGATACCGAAACGGTCCTGAAGGTAGATCGCCAGCACGTTGATGCCGCCGAGCCCGGTGCGGTGGCGGAAGAGGATGAGCAGGCCGGCACCGGACAGTGCTCCGCCCATGACGGCCGCGTAGAGCGGGTCGAGATGGGCGAAGGAAACAAGTTCCGATGTTAGCCGGGTAAAGATCGATACAAGCGTGACGGCGGCAAAGGTGCGCAGCGTGAAGGCCCAGCCGAGCTTTTTGACGGCGAGGATGTAGAAGGGCAGGTTGATGGCGAAGAACAGCCACCAGAAGCTTATGCCGGTCGCATATTGCACGAGGAGTGCCAGGCCTGCGGTGCTGCCGGCAAGCAGCACCGCCTTGGTGTAGATCACCACGCCGAGCGCCATGAACAGCGTGCCGACGACGATGGCGATGGCATCCTCGTAGGCGGAATGACGCTCGGGCGTTGCGATCTCGACCGACATGGCGACCTCAGAGGCTCAGGAATTTCTCGATGACGGCATCGACTTCCGCCGACTTGAGACCGGCAATGTTGATGCGGCCGGAGGTCGGCATGTAGATGGCGTGTTCGGCGCGCAGTTTCAGCACATCCGCCTCTTCGAGCGGCAAAAGCGAGAACATGCCCTCCTGCTCGCGCACGGCCGTCAGCACCTGCCAACGGCGGGACAGGCCGGTAGCCAGCCGCTCGCGGATCGAGGTGATGCGCAGCCGCATGGTTTCGATTTCCTCCATCCAGTCGGCTTTCAGCGCCTCGTCGCCGAGGATCATGCTGACGATGGCGGCACCGTGGTCCGGCGGCATGGAATAGCTGGTGCGGGCGAGTGCAGCGAGGTTGGTGCGCACGGAAAGCGCGGTCTCGGGGTTGCTGCAGGCGGCATAGATCGCGCCGGTGCGCTCGCGGTAGAGGCCGAAGGATTTCGAGCAGGAGACGGCGACCAGTGCTTCGGGAACGGCGGCAAGCAGCGTGCGCAGACCGGCGGCATCCTCGTCGAGGCCGCGGCCATAGCCCTGATAGGCGATATCGACGAGCGGCAGCAGGCCACGCGCGGCGATAAGGTCGGAAACGGCGCGCCACTGGTCGGCGGAAAGGTTCGCGCCGGTCGGGTTATGGCAGCTGGCATGCAGCAGCACGGCATCACCAGCCGCGGCGCCCGACAGCGCCTCCATCATGCGGTCGAACTGCACGGCCTGGGAGGGAATGTCGAAGAACGGGTAGGTGATCACGTCGAGACCGGCAGCCTTGAAGATGCTGGCATGGTTCGGCCAGCTCGGCAGGCCGAGCCAGACGCCCTTGGTGCCCATGCGGGCCATCAGGTCGGCGGCAAGGCGCAGGGCCCCGGAGCCGCCCGGCGTCTGGAGGGCTGCGGTGGCGCGGCCGCGGCCCGCCTCGCCCGTCGTCAGCGCCCAGAGGCGTTCGAGGAAGAGCGCGTCGCCTTCCGGGCCGATATAGGCCTTGGTCGGCTGCGTTTCGACGAGGCGGCGTTCGGCCTCCTTCACGGCGCGGAAGATCGGGGTCGCGCCCGTCTCGTCGCGATAGACGCCGACGCCGAGGTCGACCTTGCCGGCCCGCTCGTCGGCCCGGAAAAGGCCGATCAGGGCAAGCAACGGATCATCGGGTTGGCGGGTGAGGGCGTCGAACATGGCCGGTTTCCTGTGCGTGTGGGGTGTCAAAGGGGTGTAGGACAAAGCCTCCGCAAAATCGACCATGATATTGCGGGAAGGGCGCAAGAAGCTTTTGTATTCTTGCCGCTACCCGCTAGATTTATGCAGGTTTTTGCGTGAGGGACGAAGATGGACAAAATGGCGGGTGACGAGGTCGTGCTGGACCAGACGGACCGGCGCATCATCCGCCTGCTCGTCGAGGATGCCGGGCTCTCCAACAACCAGCTCGCGGAGAAGGTCGGCCTGTCCCCGGCGCCGCTGTCGCGCCGGCTGGCGCGGCTGGAGGCGAGTGGCGTGATCCGCCATACCGTGATCGTCGATCCGCGTGCTGCCGGCATCGGTTTCCAGGCTTTCCTGGAAGTGACGCTGGAGCGCACGGCGCCGAAGGTCGGCGAGCGCTTCATCGATCTCGTGCGGCGCATGCCGGAGGTGGTGGAATGCCACACGGTCGCCGGCGATTTCGACTTCCTGCTGAAGATCGCGGTAAAGGATGTTGCCGATTACCGTCGGCTGCTGTGGAGCGAGTTCGAGCGCATCAGCGAGATCAAGACGCTGCGCTCGACCATTCTGCTCGACAGCCCGAAGATGCAGGTGAGCGCGCTTCCCTGACGCCTGGCGCGGAACCTTTCTCGGTCCGCGGAGGTTGCCGATGGCGGGAAAGCGCCCATATGATGGACTGCGTCACCAAGGAAGGGCTCGTGGACAGAAAGTCGAACGACAAGGTCATGTCGGCCGCGCTGCTGTCGGCCATCCGCAACCGCCGCGGCCATCGGCCGCCGGAAGCCAATCGCCCGGGCGATACCGTGATCGCGTCCTACAACGTGCACAAATGCATCGGCGTTGACCGGCGTTTCGATCCGGAGCGCACGGCAAGCGTGATCGCCGAGATCGATGCGGACATCATCGCCATCCAGGAGGCGGACAAACGCTTCGGCGAACGCTCGGGACTGCTCAACCTCGAAATCCTGGAGCGCGATTGCGGCCTCGTGCCGGTGCCGATCACCTCGCTCTCCTCCACCGGCCATGGCTGGCACGGCAACATGATCATGATCCGCAAGGGTGCGGTCGGCGCCGTGCGGCAGTTGAAGCTGCCGGGCGTGGAGCCGCGCGGCGCGCTGGTGGTGACGCTCGATCTGCCGGTCGGGAAACTTCGCCTCGTTGCCGCGCATTTCGGCCTCTTGAAGCGCTCGCGTGAGCAACAGGCCATGGCGATCCTTGCGTCGGTCGCCGAAGAGGAGCAGATGCCGACGCTGCTCGTCGGCGATCTCAACGAATGGCGCGTCGGCCGGCGCTCGTCGCTCTCCCGCCTCCAGCCGACCTTCGATCCGGCCTCCGGCGCGGTGCCGAGCTTTCCATCACGGTTTCCGGTGCTGGCGCTCGACCGGGCGCTTGGCCATCCGCACGATCTCGTCACCTCGGTCGAGGTGCATGATTCTCCGCTCGCCCGCGTCGCGTCCGATCACCTGCCGATCAAGGCGCATATCGATCTGAAAGTTATCTGGGAACGCTCGCTGGGCCTCACAGATACGGTGAGCCAAGCCATGTGACGCGCTCCACGAGGCGCTGCGCGAAGGGGCGGGCCCGGAGCTCGTCGAGCTTCACCTCCACCGCCTCCGAAAGCGCGGCACCGATGCGGCGGCCGATGAGATCGGCGAAATCCGCATCCACCACCTCGATATCCACCTCGAAATTCAGCCGCAGCGAGCGCGGATCGATGTTCGACGAGCCGACATAGGACCAGACGCCGTCGACCACGGTCAGCTTGGAATGGTTGAAGGCACCGGAGGCGCGCCAGATGCGGCAGCCGTGTTTCAGCATCTGGTCGAACTGTGCGGTCATCGCGAGATCGACGAGCTTCAGGTTGTTGGCCGACGGCACGACGATGTCGATCTCCACGCCGCGCCGCGCCGCCGTGACGATGGCGCTGATCAGCTCGCGGTCGGGCAGGAAATAGGGCGACATGATGTGGATGTGCTTCTTGGCGACGGAAACGGCGCCCATCAGCACGCGGTGATTGGTCTCCAGGCTCTTGTCCGGCCCCGAGGGTACGATACGGGCGAGCATGCCGTCACCCGGCGCATCCGGCGGTGGCGCGATCTGCCAGGCTTCGTGGGAAAGCTCGTCGCCACCGGAAAAACGCCAGTCCTCGTAGGCGATGCGGAAGAGGTCGCTGACAATGGGACCGGTGATACGGAAATGCGTGTCGAGCGCCGCCGCCTCGCCGGAAAATTCCGTGCAGAAACCGGCGCGGATGTTGAGCCCGCCGGTGAAGGCGATGCTGCCATCGACGATGAGGATCTTGCGGTGGGTGCGCAGGTTCGCATAGGGCAGGCGCAGGCCCATGACGATGTTGCCGTTGAAGACATCCGTCGGCACGTTCGCCCGCTGCAGTTCCGAGACGATCGAGGGGATGGAGTAGCGCGCGCCGACCGCATCGATCAGCACGCGCACCTCGACACCGCGCGCGACCGCCGCCGACAGCGCGCGCACGAAGCGCTCGCCGGCCTTGTCACGGTCGAAAATATAGGTTTCGAGCAGGATGGAGCGTTCGGCAGCGTCGATGGCAGCGAGCATCGCGGCATAGGCCTCGTCGCCAGTCGAGAGCACCGCGATGCGGTTGCCCGAGGTGAGCTTGCAGCGCCCGACCGTGTCGCCGAGGCGCTGCATCGCGGCAAGCGCCCCGCCATAGGCCACCTGCATGTGCGCGTTCGAGACGTCGTACTCGGCCATGTGGTGCCAGCCGGCGGCGAGCAAGCCTTCGCGGCTGAGGTTGAGTGTCTTGCGGCGGATGCGGTTCACCCCGCCGATGGCATAGATCAGCGGACCGACGACCGGCGAGAGCATGATCACGCCGACCCAGCCGATGGCCGCGCGCACCTCTTCCTTCGTCATGGTCGCATGAATGGCCGCCGGCACGCCGAGGATGATCGACAGGGCGACGAGGATATGCGGCCAATAGGCGGAAAGCGTTTCAAACATGATGCGTGCGGATCATCCAAAGCGCGGCAGTCGATGCTGCCGCCCCTATATATTGTGCCGGACGAGCCGAAGGCGAGGGCCAAGTGCATGCGCCGGCAAAATTCTCTACCGGAGGATGTTCAGTCCTCCAGCGTACCCGGCTTGCGGTCCTTGCGCGTCGCCTCATGGCAGGCGATCTTCATCAGGTCGTCGCCGCGCCGCGCATAGCGGGCGGAGCTGCGGGTGGCGATCAGGCCGTCATGGCCGGCCTTGACCTCCAGCGTGCCATCGGCAGCACCAGGCCGCGTGATCAGCGTTGCCAGAAGATCGCCGGCCTTGACCTGTTCACCGATCGTGCGGTGGAAGAGGATCGTGCCGGGCTCAGGCGCACGCACCATCTCGATATTGTCGAGTGGCAGGGCCGGGCCGGTGTAGGGCTTGGCCGCATGTGCCGGGTCTGCCACGACGCCGCGACCGGCAAGGAAGGCCCACAGGCCGTCCGCATCGCGCTTCGCCATGTCCGGATAGACATCGCGTCGGCCACGCAGCTCGACGGTGACCGCAAGGCGGCCCGGTACGGATTTGAGCTTCTCGCCGCCCTGATGCTTGAAGGCGTGGCCGACGGCCTCCTCGAAGGCGGTGCTTTCGCCGTCCGAGAGGAATACGGCTTGCATGTCGAGCGCGCCGGCGAGATCGGCCGCCTCCGGCCAGAAAGCGTCGTCGATATAGGCATATTGCAGGGATTCGTCGTCGCAGTGCAGGTCGATCACCAGGTCGGCGCCAAGTGCCGCGTGCAGCAACATGCGTTTCAGCCGGCCGGCGGCCGGACGGCGAGCGACGTCTTCCAGAAGCGTTTCGCGCTCGGAAAGGGCAATCAACGGGAAATCACGGTTGAAATTGGTGCGCGAGCCGAGATCGAACCGCCCCTGCATCTCGCCGAAATGCGATTGCGCAAGGCCGATCGGGTTCGCCTGCGGGATGACGGTGATGTCGCCAAGGATCGCGCCCTCCGCATCCGCCTTGCGCAACCTTTCCAGCAGGAAGTGCAGGAGGGCGGTGCCCGGCAGCTCGTTGGCATGCAGCGCCGCCTGGAGATAGGTGGACGGCGCTTTTGCGTCGCTGCCCTTGAAACGGAAGACGGGCACGCGCCATTCGGTGCCCGCCGTATCGCCGCTGATGATAATCTCCGAAGTCTCCACGTCATTTCCTCGCTGACACGTTTTTGCGACGGTTTATGCGAATTGGCGGCCTCTGGCGCAAGCCCCGGCAAGAAACGGGTTGAAAGCGACCGGGCAAAGCCCGATCTTTCGATGAAACGGGAAGGAGCCGAACCATGACCGGCAAAACCTATTATCGGATCTTCGACACCGACGGTGGCCCCTGCGGCATCGCCTGGACGGCGGCGGGCGTTTTGCGCTTCCAGCTACCGGGTGACGATGCGGCGACGACGCGCCGCCTGCTGCTGCGCCACCTGCCGGAGGCGGAAGCCGCCGAGCCGTCGCCTGCGGTTGCCGAGGCCATTGAAGGCGTCAGACGCTATTTCGCCGGCGAGCCGGCGGATTTTTCAAAGGTCCCGCTCGACCTTGCCGGTCAGAGCGACTTTTTCCGCGCGATCTACGATGCGGCGCGCCGCGTGCACTGGGGCGAGACGACGACCTACGGCACGCTCGCCCGCGATCTCGGCGCCGGTCCGGAAATGGCCCGCGAGGTCGGCCAGGCCATGGCGAAAAACCCCGTCGCCCTCATCATCCCCTGCCACCGTGTGCTCGCCGCCGGCGGCAAGGTCGGCGGCTTCTCCGCCCCCGGCGGCGCGTCCTCCAAGCTGAAGATGCTGGCGCTGGAGGGCATCTCCTTCGCCCCGCCGGAACCCGCACAGTCGTCGTTCGGGTTTTAGTGGGCTTGCGGTGGTCCGGGCAGCGCCAGGCTGATCAGGCCGGCCAGCTTGTCCGGATTGCGCGTAATATAGATTGTCGTAATGCGACCTTGCACGATTTCCACGGCCGTGGTCTGCAAGTAGCCGTCGATACGGCTGAGAAAGCCCGGCAGGCCATCGATGACGGCATGGCCGATGAACTCCATGCGCGGCCCCAGCTTGCGCGCAAGCCCGAGATAGAGGCGCACCAGGCGGTCGGCACCATGGATCGCGTTCGGAAAGGCCAGCACCTTGCCGCCGCCGTCCGAGCGGAGCGCCACATCGGCCGCCAGCATGGAACCGAGCGCTGACGCATCGCCCAGGCGGCAGGCCTCGAAGAAGGCGCGGACAAGCGCCTCGCCGTCCTCGCGTGCGATCTCGTAGCGCGGCCGGTCGATCTGCACATGCGCCCGCGCCCGGGCGGCCAGTTGCCGGGTTGCGGCCGGGCTTCTTTGCAGCGTGGCTGCCACTTCGTCCATCGGCTGGTTGAAGACGTCGTGCAGCAGAAACGCCGCGCGCTCCAGGGGCGAAAGGCGCTCCAGCGCCACCATCAGGGTAAGCGTGATGTTGTCGGCCCGCAGCTCGTCATCCGCCGGTTCGATCAGCGGTTCGGGCAGCCAGGTGCCGGGATAGGTCTCGCGGCGGGAGCGGGCGGTTTTCATCGCGTCGAGGCAGAGGCGCGAGACGATGCGGGTCAGCCAGGCGGCGGGCTCGGCCACCGCTTCGCGATCGCTGCGGTGCCAGCGCAGCCAGGCCTCCTGTACGATGTCCTCCGCTTCCGAATGCGATCCCAGCATTCGATAGGCGAGACGCAGCAGCCGGGGCCGCTGCATCTCGAAGACATCCGTGGACGGGTCAAGCGGCATGGCGCTGCTCGGTCGGATGTTGCGCGCGGAACCCGACTTGCACGCGGTTCCAGACATTGATCGCACCGATGGCGACGGTCAGCCAGGCCTGCTCGTCGGGCGTGAAGGCGGCCTCGACGGCTGCCCAGTCCGCATCGGGGGCATGCGTTTCAGCCACCAGCGTGAGGGCTTCGGTCCAGGCAAGGGCGGCTCGCTCGCGCGGCGAGTAGAATGACGAGTCGCGCCAGCCGGCAAGCAGGTGCAGGCGCATCGCGTCCTCGCCGTCCTTCAGTGCCTCTCCCACATGCATGTGGATGCAATAGGCGCAGCCGTTGATCTGCGAGGCGCGTATTTTGACCAGGTGCACGAGCGTCGCATCGAGCGGGCTCGCCTTTATTGCCGCTTCCAGGGAAAACATCGTCTTGAAGGCCGGCTCTGCACGTTTGAAATAGTCGGTCATGCGGGGTGACATTCCAGTCTCCTTTTCTATTCATACGTCACCATGACGAGACAGCAGTGCGCGATGTGACATGGCCGCCGAAATTTTTAGACAAGACGGGTTTTGCCGCACCCCATCTGGATTACGGCGCGCAGGCAAAGAAAAAGTCCCGGCGCGTGGCACCGGGACCCTGTTTCTGTCTATTCGCTCTGAGGGATGCCCGGGAGGAGGCCCGTCATTCCCACTCGATCGTGCCCGGCGGCTTGCTGGTCACGTCATAAACGACGCGGTTGATGCCGCGGACTTCGTTGATGATGCGGGTGGCGGCGCGGCCGAGGAAGTTCATGTCGTAGTGGTAGAAATCGGCGGTCATGCCGTCGACGGAGGTCACGGCGCGCAGAGCGCAGACGAATTCGTAGGTGCGCCCGTCGCCCATGACACCGACGGTCTGGACGGGGAGCAGCACGGCAAAAGCCTGCCAGATCTTGTCGTAGAGGCCGGCCTTGCGGATCTCGTCGAGATAGATGGCGTCGGCGTCGCGGAGGATTTCCAGCTTGTCGCGGGTGATGCCGCCCGGGCAGCGGATGGCGAGGCCAGGGCCGGGGAAGGGGTGGCGGCCGATGAAGCTGTCCGGCAGGCCGAGTTCGCGGCCGAGCACGCGCACTTCGTCCTTGAAGAGTTCGCGCAGCGGCTCAACCAGCTTCATGTTCATGCGATCGGGCAGGCCGCCGACATTGTGGTGCGACTTGATGGTGACCGAGGGGCCGCCGGTGAACGAGACGCTTTCGATGACATCCGGATAGAGCGTGCCCTGGGCGAGGAATTCCGCGCCGCCGAGCTTCTTGGCTTCCTCTTCGAACACTTCGATGAACAGGCGGCCGATAATCTTGCGCTTGGTTTCCGGGTCCGAGACGCCTTCCAGCTCGCCGACGAAACGATCGACGGCGTCGACATGGATGAGATGCAGATTGTAGTGCTCGCGGAACATGGCGACGACGTTGGCCGCCTCGTTCTTGCGCATCAGGCCGTGGTCGACGAGGATGCAGGTGAGCTGCGCGCCGACGGCTTCATGAATGAGAAGGGCCGCAACGGAACTGTCGACGCCGCCCGACAGCGCGCAGATGACGCGCTTCTCGCCGACCTGTTCGCGGATCGCTTCCACGGCGCGGGCGCGGTAGGCCGACATCGACCAGTCGCCCTTGATGCCGGCGATCTTGTGCACGAAGTTCGACAGCAGCTTGGCGCCATCCGGCGTGTGCACCACTTCCGGGTGGAACATGGTGGTGTAGTAGCGCTTCGCCTCGTTGACGCAGATCGCGAAGGGCGCGTTTTCCGAGGTGCCGATGATTTCGAAGCCCTCGGGTGCCTCGGTGACGCGGTCGCCGTGGCTCATCCAGACGGGGTATTTCTTGCCGACTTCCCAGAAACCGTCGAAGAGCGGGCTGTCCTTCAGGATTTCCACGTCGGCGCGGCCGAATTCGCGGGCATGGCCGCCTTCGACATTGCCGCCGAGCTGCAGGCTGAGTGTCTGCTGGCCGTAGCAGATGCCGAGGATCGGCAGACCCGAATCGAAGACCACCTGCGGTGCGCGGGGGCTGCCCTGGTCGAGAACCGAGGCGGGGCCGCCGGAGAAGATGATCGCCTTCGGCTGCATGCGGTGGAAGGCTTCTTCCGCCGACTGGAAGGGGATGATCTCGCAATAGACGCCTGCTTCACGCACGCGTCGCCCGATGAGCTGGGTCACCTGGCTGCCGAAATCGATGATGAGAACGCTGTCGGGAGTGGCTGTCTGGGTCATGGCGAGCCTTTAATGAAAAACCGCGCGCCGCGCAACGGGGGAAGGCTGGATTTTCAGCCCTTCAACACGATCGTGCCGTCGAGAACGGCCGCTTCCAGCCGGTCGACGGCGGCGGCGAGCTTCTCGTCGATGACACCAAGGTATTCCGTCCAGTCGCCGATATGGGTGAGTTCGGTCTTGCCGTCGGATATGCCGCGCAGGCCGATGAGGCGCACACCGAAGGCCTGGCAGGCGCGCAGTTCGGCGTAGGTTTCCATCTCCACCATGTCGGCGTTGATGCCCCTGTAGGCGGGACCGGAGACGATGTTGGCGCCGGTCGAAAGGCGGGCTTCCGGGATGCCGGGTATGCGAACGGGAAGTGTTACTTCCACGGGTAGGTCGAGGAAGGGCGTGGCGCCCTTGGTGAAGCCGAGCGCCGAGGCGTCCATGTCGCGATACGAGACGGCGGTCGCCTGATAGACGCCGGTCTGCTCCAGCGTGGCGGAGCCGGCGGAGCCGAGCGAGACGACGAAATCAGGCAGCTGGGCCTCGGCTTCGAGGTGGCAAAGCGCCAGCGTCAGCTGTACCGCGGCCTCGACCGGGCCGACGCCGGTCATGAACGGCGTGATGCGGGCCTTGAGGTGCGGCCCGTATTCGGCGTTCGCCGCCATGACATAGAGGATGCGGTGCGCGCCGACCGTCTTCAGGACGACGCTCATTCGGCGACGTCCTCGCGGCCGCGCACCACCATCATGGTGCCGGTCATGGAGGCGATGAGCTTTGCCGGGCCGTCGGAAATGGCATAACCGCGCCCGTCGGCGACGATGATGTTGGAGCCCGGCTTGGTGACCTCGCCGCGGAACAGGAAGCGGTCGCCGCGTCCGGGCGACATGAGGTTGACCTTGAACTCGATGGTGAGGATCGAGGCATCCGCATCGATCACCGAATAGGCAGCGTAGCCGCAGGCGGCATCGAGGGCGGCGGAAATGATGCCGGCATGCAGAAAACCGTGCTGCTGCGTCAGCTTCTCGTCGAAGGGCAGCTCGATTTCCACCGTACCGTGCTCGACGCGGGTCAGCTCGGCGCCGATCAGCCGCAGCGCGGGCTGCCGGTCGAAGCTTCGGGTGATGCGGCCGGCAAAATCGGCGGGCGGAAAATCGATCATGGTGCACACATGTCTGCCGGCGCGCCGGCCTGGAACGGAGTTGATCGACGTTTGCACGGCCCATGCTGCATCGCAAGCGTCTTTCAGTTCAACGTAAGAATTGCCGCATTGAGGGCCGTCGCGAAAAGCACCCAGGCGAGATAGGGCAGGAAGAGCAGGGCTGCCGTCCGGTCCTGCCGCCAGGAGACCACGATGAAGCCTGCGACCGAGATGAGAAGGCCGAGGATGATGATCATCGCCGACATCGGATCCTGCAGGCCGAAGAAGGCCGGCGACCAGGCGAAGTTGAAGACGAGCTGGGCGAACCACAGGCGCATCGCGATCGACCGGCGGAGCGGGGAAAGCCATGTGCGGGCGCCCACCACGCCGATGATGACGTAGAGAAGGCTCCAGGCCGGCGCGAACACCCAGTTCGGCGGGTTGAAGGACGGTTTTGCCAGCGACTGGTACCAGTCGCCCGGCACGTTGTTGGCACCGATCAGGAGACCGCCACCGAGGACAAGGATGATGAAGAGCAGATAGACGAGGGGTTTGTTGTTCATGCGCCTGGAGGTAGTGCGCGACAGACGACCGTCCAGAGGCAGAGGAGCCGTAATCAGCGGCGCGGCATCAGCCCGGCAATATGCTGGTCCCAGGCAACGCCCTCGCGACGGCCGGCAAAACGCCCGTCATAGGAGGAGACGGCGAAACCCTGCGTCGCGGCGGCGATGCCGGCGGCGTCCGTGACGCTTTCCTCGCGCAGCACGCTGCCGGTTCCTGCATCGAGCACCACAAAGCGTCCGCCATTCGGCGACGTCAGGCCGACAAGACCCTCGCGCCGGTTGACGGCGATGGCGCCGACATAGTTGGCGAGGCCGATGGTCGTCTCCGCCGGCAGGGAGAGAAAGGTCAGGTCCTCGCCCTTTCCGAAATGGCCGACGAGCGGCGGCAGGTCGTTGCGCGGCCCCTCGTACTGGCAGGCAAACCAGATACGGCCCTTGTCGTCGAGATCGATATGGCGGGTGGAAAGCTGGCGAAGTTTCTCAGGCAGCGTGTGGTGCTCGATCAGCGCGCCGGTCGCAGCGTCAATGAGGGCGAGCGACGGCTCCATATGGTCGAGGTTGAGCTTGGTGCGGCCGAAATCCGGGTGGGTTTCGATGCCGCCATTGGCGGCGATCAGCAGGCTTCCGTCATCACTGACGGAGAGGTCGTGCGTGCCGATGCCGTAGGTGGGATATTCGCCGATGCGGCGGTAGTCGTCGCGCGCATCATAGAGGCCGATCACGCCCTGGTTGGCGTCGAAATCGTTCTCGCTGGCATAGAGCAGTCTTCCATCCGGCGAAAAGCAGCCGTGGCCGAAGAAGTGCCGGTCGTCGGCTGCGGCGATCGTCATGGGCTCCGCCTTGCCGCTGCGGTCGATCACCAGCGCGAAAGTGCCGGGGCGCCGGGCGAAGGCGACGAGGTGGCCGGTTGCCGGCGAAAAGGCCATGCCGTGGCTTCGCGCGGGCAAGGCGGTGCGGTCGATGATCGTGCCGTCTTCGGCAAGAACCGCGATGCCGAACCGGCCATTGCTGTCCCGGTAACCGGAAGCGAAGACGGCATCCGTGCGGGTGAGCGCAAAGGCCTGGCGCGCGCCAAGCGTCGCGACCCAGGCCGCACCCGCCATGCGCAGGAAGGCGCGCCGGTCGACAAGCGCGCTATGGCCGCCTGTCGCCGTCATCAATCGCCGTCCGAGAAGGAGAAGCCGGAGCCGAGACCGATGGCGCCGCCGTAGCCGCCGTCGAGGCTGACGATCAGGTCGCGCGTGTTGACGAGAAGAAAGTTGATCTTCTGCTGTTCCGCCGGCGTGGAAACGGCCTTCTCCATGTCGGGATCGATCGTCGGGGCGATGCGGTGAAGCGATTTCAGCACGAACTCGATATTGCCGTTGATCGACGCGACGTTGGGATCGACGAGGTCAGCCATGCCGGACTTGTCGAACAGCGTTTTCAGGCCGTCGATATTGGCGGTGATCGACGTCCAGGTGTTGCCGGAGCGCCAGAACACCGCCGATTTCGGCCGGGCGATGCCGCCATTGCGATAGAAGGTTTCGATGCGCTGGTCACGCACCGCCTCCGCGCCGTGCACGAGAATGCCGAGCAGCGCGGTCATTGCTTCCTTGGCGGTGCGGAACACCGGGTTCTGCGGGCCGGGATGTTTCCAGTCCCGCTGCACGCCGTCCGGCGCGTCCCAGGCCGCGACGAGCTGGCCGGCCGTCGTCTCGATATGGGTGGCGACGGCGGCGGCATAGCGGCAGCGGAAACCGTCGGGGGTATTCATCAGCGTTTCGGAGCCGGTGCCGTAGAGGGCGAATTCGATGGCGCCAAACCCCTGGATGGCGACGCTCTTGCCACCCATCGTTTCGGCCTTCGTATCCGCTTCGTCCTGCTTCTGGAGCAGCGCCTGCACCTGTTTCAGACCGGTGCCCTTGCGGTCGGGGTAAAACAGGATGCGCTCGAAGCGGTTGTCCTCGATCACAGGACCGATGCGCACGATCTCGATGTGACCCCAGTCGGTCACCGCCTGGCGGAAGGCGTCATCGACCGCTTTCCGGCCATCCTCGGACGGGGCCTTGCAGAAGGCGGTGGTCGTCTCGGCAAGCGCGCCGGCAGAGGCCTGGAAGGCGCGGTAGCCGGGGCGGATGACGTCGTCGACGGCGCGCGTCATGATGCCGGTGACGATCTCGTCCGTCAGATCCGGCAGCACCGGCGCGCCACCCTCCTGCGCAGCGGCCGGCAGGCTCGCCGAGAGCAGCAGGCCGGCGGCGAGCAGCAGGGTAACCATCCGGGGAGTACCCCCCTCATCCGCCTGCCGGCACCTTCTCCCCGCTGGGGAGAAGGGGAAGATCGCCGACGTCTCGTTTTCCCTTCTCCCCAGCGGGGAGAAGGTGGCCCGAAGGGTCGGATGAGGGGGTGTTCCACAAAGGCGGGACAGGCCTGCGGCGAGGAGAGTTCCGAAACGGTGGAAGGATAGGCGCCGGGTCTGCATCAGAGACTCTCCAGGAAGGTCAGAAGGGCGTCGCGGTCGTGTTTTTCGAGAGCAGTGAAGCGGTTGCGTGCTGCCTCAGCCTCGCCGCCGTGCCAGAGGATGGCCTCGGTGAGGTTGCGGGCGCGTCCGTCATGCAGGAAGAACGTATGGCCGTTGACGGTTTTTGTAAGGCCGATACCCCAGAGCGGCGGCGTGCGCCACTCCCGGCCACTCGCCACGCCGACCGCCTGCCCGTCGGCAAGGCCTTCGCCCATGTCGTGCAGCAGGAAATCGGAATAGGGCCAGATGAGCTGGAAGCTATGGGCCTTGTTTTCGGCATCACGGCGGGTCACGAATTTCGGTTGATGACAGCTGACGCAGCCTGTCTCGTAGAAGACGCGCTTGCCCGCCAGCGTCTCGGCAAAACTCGCCTTGCGGCGCGCCGGCACGGCGAGGTTTTCCGCGTAGAAGGTTACGAGATCCATGATCGGCGGTGGCGCCTCCACGTCGCCGAGCCGCTTCTGCACGCCGTCCGGGCGCTCCAGGCAGGCGACCTGTGCGGGCATGCAGTCGCCCTGGTGCAGCGGCACCTCCGGTGTCGAGATGCCGATGTCGAAGGCGAAGGCGTCGGCGCTCTGTTGGCGCACCGTGGCGGACTGCGCCTTCCAGCCGAACCGGCCCAGCGTCTGCTTGCCGGTTTTCGGGTCGATGGCGATCGCGGCCTTGCCGCTGATCCCGTCTTCATCCGCATCGTCCGGGTCGGCGAGCGCCAGGATATCCGCCGCGTGGATCGCCTGGACGAGGCCGAGGCCGAGCATGGGCTGGGTGACGCGCGGCGAGAGCGTGGTCGCCGCATCGAGGTCGCCATAGGCGAGGGCGGCAACGGAATAACTCGGCCGGCGCAGGCTGACGACCTCGCCACCGGCAAGCGCTACCTGCTCTTCCGTGTAGGTGATCACCATGCGGCCCTCGGCCTTGAGGCCGGGCACGGCGAGATCCTGAAGCTGGCGGCCGTAGACGGGGTCCGGCAGGCTCATCTCGCCAAACGTCTTCAGTGCCGTCTCTTCCTCCGGCGTCGTTGCGGGCCGCGCCAGACGCAGGAACATGGAGCTTGCCTCGGCCGACCCCTCCGGCGGATGGCCGCGGCCGTCCTTGATGTGGCAGGTCTGGCAGGAGCGTGCATTGTAGAGCGGCCCCAAGCCGTCCGAGGCCTGCGTGGAGGAGGGCGAGGAGACCCAGAGCTTCTGGAACAGCGCGTTGCCGAGCTTGAACGTCTCTTCCTCGGCGAAGGTGATGTTGTCCGAAAAATGCGAAAAACTGTTCACGTCGGTCGACGCAAGCGAGGTCGCGGCCCCGCCGGACATGGCCTCGTATTGTTCGGCGGCTGAAAAGTCCGTCGTTAGCCGCGTCACCGTAGCGACGCGTTTGCGATCCTTTTCCGAAAGATCGTCGCGCCCGCCATCAGCGGAATGGGCGCCAATAACAAAAACGCCCGCCGCGACGAAGACCGCGGCAGAAACCGCGAGCAGGCGACGGGCAGGGCGTTCTGTCATGCGTGAAATCGGGCCGCCATCTTGGGAGAGGCGGCCCGCCTTCTATCATTGGAAGACAGCGTTAGGATTATCCAGGCTGTCGGAGCCTTCAAGCTCGATCTTGCCGATGTCCAGCGACCCGATGACGCGTTCGATGGTCTTCGTCTGGTCGATCAGGCTATCGACGGCGGTCTGCACCACCTTGTTGCCTTCCGCGTTGCCTTCGCCGATCATCTGGTCATAGGCCTCGCCGCCTTCCGCACGGTCGACCAGCGCCTTGAAGGCGGCATGGCTGGCGTCGAGCTTGCCCTTCATCTCGGTGTCGAGTGCGGCGTCCTTTTCCGCAACCAGCTCCGAAAGCGACGGGCCGGTCAGCTTCGAACCGTCCGGACGGGTATATTCACCCGTATAGACGGTCTGGATGCCGACGACGTCGTAGTAGTGCGAGTTGTGCGTGTTGTCGGAGAAGCAATCGTGCTCTTCTTCCGGATCGTGCAGCAGCAGGCCGAGCTTCATGCGCTCGCCGGCCAGTTCACCGTAGGAGAGCGAGCCCATGCCGGTCAGCATGGCGGTGATGCCGGCCTTCGGATCGGCGGTGACGTTCTTGGTGGCGTCGCCATCCGCGGCCCAGGCCTTCACCATCTCTTCGAGATCGGTGACGAGCAGCGAGGAGGCGGCCTTCAGATAGGCGCCGCGGCGGTCGCAATTGCCGTTGGTGCAATTGGCCTTGTCGTAGTCCGAAGCCTGGCGGTTGCCGGCGCCCTTGCCGGTGCCGTTCAGGTCCTGGCCCCACAGCAGGAATTCGATGGCATGGTAGCCGGTGGCGACGTTCGCCTCGACTTCGCCGGCCTCATGCAGCTCCTGCAGCACAGCCGGCGTGATCGTCGTCGCGTCGATCGTCTTGCCGGCGATTTCCAGCTTCGGATTGGCGATGACATTGCCGACGAACAGTGCGTTCTCGTCGCTTTCCGTGCCGTAGCTCGGGTCGACATAGTCGATCAGGCCTTCATCGAGCGGCCAGGCGTTGACCTTGCCTTCCCAGTCGTCAACCAGCGGGTTGCCGAAGCGGTAGGCTTCCGTCTGCTGGTAGGGATTGCGGGACTTCAGCCACGCCTCGCGCGCCGCCTTCAGCGTTTCGTCGCTCGGCTTGGCAATGAGGGCATCGACTGCTGCATCGAGCGCCTTGGCGGCGTCGAGCGAGTCGGAAAATTTGGCATGCGCAATCTCGGCATAATGCTTGACGATCGCGGCCGGATCGGCGGCCGCATGCGCGGAGCCTATGGCGAGGCTTGACGCCGCGGCAGCTAGCGCAAAGGTGGCCGCGCGAAGGAAGGAAGTGGTCATGACGTCTCCTGGTTGGCGTGTCCCCCCGACACCGGGCGCCGCAACGTAACGCTGCTGCCCGGATGGCCCGGCAGGTCGCCGAGCCCGGGATTATTCAGGCGGTCTTGTCATGGACCAAATAAAAACTGGTGTCAAAGTGTATAGTTTAGAACGATTTCAAGCTGTTCTGCCCGTTTTGACAGAGCGCAATCGCCTCAGGCCTTGCGACCCATGGCGCAGAAGAAGAAACCATCCGTATCGGTGGACGCCGGGGTGAGCGTTACGGTCTTTCCATCGCGCGACCAGGGCTGCGGCTTGTCTACGCCGAACAGCTTCTGCCACGTATCGGTGACGGGCAATACCTCGAATTCCGGATTGGCTGCACAGAAGCCGTGCACCTGGTCCTCGTTCTCCTGCGGCAGGATGGAACAGGTGACGTAGAGCAGAAGCCCGCCCGGCCGCACGAAGGCGCTGGCATTGGCGAGCGCTTCCTGCTGCTGAACGATGCGTTCCTCGAGGTTCTTTTCGGTGAGGCGCCACTTGGTGTCCGGGCGCCGACGCCAGGTTCCGGTACCCGTGCAGGGCGCATCGACCAGCACACGGTTGAACCGGCCCTTGAACGACGACAGGCTGGAAATGTCCTCATGGACCTGGACATTGCGCGTACCGGCGCGCTTCAGCCGCTCGATGATTGGCGCGAGGCGCTTGCGGTCGGTATCGTAGGCGTGAACCTGGCCCTTGTTGTGCATGGCGGCCGCCATGGCGAGCGTCTTGCCGCCACCGCCGGCACAGAAATCGAGTACCTGGTCGCCGTCCTGCGGGAAGACGAGGTCGGCGACGATCTGCGAGCCCTCGTCCTGCACCTCGAACCAGCCCTTCTGGAAGGCGAGGTCGGCGGTAACATTCGGCAGGCGCGACGGGCCTTCGCCCGCAGGAATACGGATGCCGTGGCGGGCAATCGTCGAGGCGACCGCCGCATTGCGCTCCAGTGCCTTCAGCACCTTGTCGCGGCCGGCCTTCAGCGTGTTGGCGCGCAGATCCAGTGTCGGGCGGCCGGCAAGCGCCTTGGCTTCAGCAAGCCATGCGTCGGAAAAGTTGGTCTCGAATGCGGGCTGGATCCACTCCGGGATGTCGCCCTGCACATGCGGTGCCGCCTCGTCGAGGTTGCGGGCGCGGAAGGTGGCGAGCTTCTCTTCGGACAGTGCCTCCGGGGCAAACCGGTCGCCGTCGAATTCCGCGGCCAGTGCCTCGGGGGCGAGGCCCCACTGGCGCAGCAGCACGGCATAGCCGAGGGCGGTGGGGCTGTCGTCGTCCATCAGATAGGCGTGTGACAGTTTCATGCGCAGCGCGTCGTAGACGATATTGCCGATCGCGGCGCGGTCGCCGGACCCGGCGAACCGATGGGAAAGGCCCCAGTCCTTGAGCGCATCGGCGACGGGGCGTCGCCGCGTCTCGATATCCGTCAGAACCTCGATGGCTCCCGAGAGCCGCCCACCCAATCGCATCCGCTTACTCCATTTTGCGTCGTGGTAGCGGCGGAATGCGCCGAGGGCAAGCCGGCGCACGCAGATTCAAGGTTTGATCAGCCGATGACTTCGAAGCAGATCTTGGCGTGGCCGGAGCGGATCATGCCGATGTTGGAAGCGGCAGCCTTGGAAAGATCGAGCACCCGGCCGCGGATGAACGGGCCGCGATCGTTGATGCGCACCACGACGCTCTTGCCGTTGTTGGCGTTGGTGACCTTCACCTTGGTGCCGAAGCGCAGGCTGCGATGGGCGGCCGTCATCAGGTTCGGATTCATCCGCTCGCCGGACGCGGTGCGCGAATGCAGCGCATACCACGAGGCACGACCGCAACCAGCGGCTTGAGCATCGGAGAATGTAACGAAGGTGGAGGAGGCGGCGACGAGCGACGCAAGCGCGAGACTGGAGAGCTTGAGCATCATGTATCGGGTGACCTTCCGGGCAAGGTGTGAACTTCCGCTGTGATGCTCGCCCTATGATGAAGCAAAAGTGGCAAAAACGTGCCTCAACCCGCCGCAATTCTGTCGAATGGCGTTCCGATATACAGTCCATCGCCCACGATGGATTTTTAATCTTCGTTAAGATGACCAGAAAAGGTCTTTTGAATCAGTCGCTAAACTGTATCGACTGTAAAGCTGGAACGTCGATGGGGCATTCATGCAAATTTTCAGAAAAAACTTCCAATATTAGCAACAACTGCGCAGGAATTCGGCGGCAAAAATGGGGCAGATAAATTTCAGGTTGCATAAAACAGCAAAAAGCTGACCCGCCGGCCTCGCCCCTCAACCCCGCCAGCGCCCGGACGAGAGGAGTTCGGCGAGCGATTGGCGATAGTTCGGGAAGCGGAAGTCGAAGCCCGCAACACGCAGTTTCGCGTTCGAGACGCGTTTGTTCTCGCCATAGAAAGACCTGGCCATGGGAGAAAGTTCCGCCGTCTCGAAAGGAATATCCGGCGGCGTCGGCAGGCCCATCAGGCGCGCGGCTTCGGCGACGACATCCTGCGGCGGGCCCGGTTCGTCGTCGGTGATGTTCCACACGCCGCCGAGATGCCTTTGTGCAAGGAACAGCGCCGAGCCGCCGATATCCTCGACGCGGATGCGGTTGAACACCTGGTCCTGCTTGATGAGGCGGCGCGCGGTGCCTTCCTCCATGTTGCGCAGCGCATTGCGCCCCGGCCCATAAATGCCGGCGAGGCGCAGGACTGCGACGGGAAGGCCTGATGCTTCTCCGAAGGCGAGCCAATGGTTTTCCGCTTCGACCCGCTCGACGGAGCGGGCGGAGACCGGGTTCAGCACGGTCTCTTCGTCCACCCAGCCACCCTTGTGATCGCCATAGACGCCGACGGTGGAGAGATAGCCGGCCCATTCGAGCTTCGGCATCAGGCCAGCGAGCGCCGGTGCGTCGGCGCGAAAGAGCGGATCGCCGTCCTTGCCGGGGGCGATCGACTGCACAAGATGGGTGGCGCGCGCCATGTCGGCAGCGAGGGGCTCGGAGATGACGCCGCCGTCATAGAGGATCGGTTCGATGCCGAGGGCGCGGAGTGCCTCGGCTTTCTCGGCCGAGCGCGTGGTACCGGAAACGGAAAAGCCGGCATCTCGAAAAATTTCGCCGATGGCCTTGCCGGAAAAGCCGGCGCCGAGGATCAGGAGGTGCGTCATCGTCCGTCTGCCTTCGCTCTTTCATACTCCGCGCGCACGTCTTCGTCCGCGTCGTCCGTCTTTCCTGCCGCAAATTGCCGGAATTCGGAAGGTGTCATCAGCTGGGAAAGCGCCCATGCGGCCATGCCGCGCACCACGGGCGCGGCATCGTCGGCAAGGCGCATGCAGGGTTCGATCAGGCTGCGGTCGCCGGAATTGCCGGCGGCGATGAGCGTGTTGCGCACGAAGCGGTCACGGCCGATGCGCTTGACGGGCGAGCCGGAGAAGTGCGTGCGGAAGCCGGGATCGTCGAGCGTCAAAAGGTCGGCGATGGCCGGCGCCTTCAGCTCCTCACGGGCAACGAGCTTCATTTCGGAGGCGCTGGCTGCGAACTTGTTCCAGGGGCAGGCGGCGAGGCAGTCGTCGCAGCCATAGATGCGGTTGCCGATTTTTGTCCGGAATTCCGGCTCGATCGGTCCCTTGTGCTCGATGGTGAGGTAGGAGATGCAACGCCGGGCATCGAGCTTGTAGGGTGCCGGGAAAGCCTGTGTCGGGCAGGCGTCCAGGCAGGCGCGACAGGAGCCGCAATGGTCGCGCTCCGGCTCGTCGCGGAAGAGATCGGCGGTGGTGAAGAGGCTGCCGAGGAAGAGCCAGGAGCCATGCGTGCGGCTGACCAGATTGGTGTGTTTGCCCTGCCAGCCGAGGCCTGCCGCGGCCGCAAGCGGCTTTTCCATCACCGGCGCCGTATCGACGAAGACCTTGACATCAGCCCCGCCGCGCGCGGCAAAACGCGTCGCCACTTCCTTGAGCTTGCCCTTGATGATGTCGTGATAATCGCGGTTTTGCGCATAGACCGAGATCGCCGCCCGGTCCGGCATGGCGAGCACGGCGCGTGGATCGTGCTCGGGGCCATAATTCATGCCGAACAGCACGACGGAGCGCACGTCGCTCCACAATACGCGCGGATCGGCGCGGCGGGCTTCCGTCTCGGCCATCCAGTCCATCGTGCCATGGTAGCCGGCGGCGAGGAAGTCGGCGAGACGCGGCGGCGCTTCCGGGATCGAGTCGGGGCCGGTGATGCGACAGAGGTCGAACCCCTTGTCCGCGGCTTCCGCCTTCACAAAATCGGTCAGGCGGCGCCGGATCCTCTCGTCGCCCGACATTGTCTTGTCCTCAGAAATCCAGGTCCGCGTAATGCGAGACCGGCGTGACGCCGCGCACGCGCTCGGCGAGCAGCGGGCGGAAGGAGGGGCGGGATTTCAGCCGCTGGTACCAGTCCTTGGCCTGCGGCGCGTCCGCCCAGTTGATCTCGCCCATATAGTCGAGCACCGAGATCATGGCGGCGGCGGCGAGGTCGGCATAGCTCAGGCGGTCGCCGGCGAGATAGGTGCGCGAGCCGGCAAGCCAGGAGAGATATTTCATATGCTGGCGGATGTTGGCGCGCGAGTTGCGGAGAATCTTGCTGTCCGGCGCGCCGCCGCCCTGGTCCGGTGTCATCTGGAGCTTGAAGATGCGCTCGCGCACCAGCGGGCGCGTGACGTCCTGTTCCATCTTCTGCAGGAACCATTCCGTCAGACGGCGGATTTCCGCGCGCTGGAAGGGGTCCTCCGCAAGCAGCCGGCGATCGCGCTTCAGCACGCCGTGCGTCTCGTCGAGATATTCGGAGATGATGCTCGCGCCACAGAGCGCACGCATGCTGTCATCGACATAGACGGGCAGCGTTCCGGCCGGATTGAGGGCCAGGAAATCGCGGCGGTTTTCCCACGGCGCCTCCTCGGCAAGCTCCGTCTGGAAGCCGTATTCCGAAAGGATCAGGCGAACGAAGCGCGACGCGGACGACATGGGCTGATGATAGAGTGTGGGCATGTACGCTGCTTTTACTCGTCTTGCGGAAAGGGCGATGCCGGCCTGCCGCCTCATGCGGAGCTGATTTGGCGACGGCTGATTTGACGAACCTATAGAAATTTGGTGGTACAAACACAAGCGAATCGGGCTTTTTGCCGTAGCCTGCTTCACTTTCATGCCTTCCTTCCCCAGTCTCAAGGAACTTTCATGGCAGACCAGTCGATTGTCAGCGCCCTCATTCTCGGTCTCATCGAGGGGCTGACCGAATTCATCCCGGTGTCCTCCACCGCCCATATCCTGCTTGCCGGGCATTTTCTCGGCTTCAAGTCGCCGGGCAACAGCTTTGCCGTGCTGATCCAGCTCGGCGCCATCCTGGCGATCCTCTCGGTCTATGCGGGGAAATTGCTGCGCATCGCCTTCGCGCTGCCATCGAGCCCGGAAGCCCGGCGTTTCGTGCTCACCGTGCTCGTCGCCTTCCTGCCGGCGGCGGTCATCGGTGCACTCGCGCATGATTTCATCAAGACGGTGCTGTTCGAGACGCCGATGCTCATCTGCATCGTGCTGATCATCGGCGGCGTCATCCTCTACGTGATCGACCGCCTGCCGCTGACGCCGCGTTATACGGATGCGATGACCTACCCGCCGTCGCTGGCCTTCAAGATCGGCCTCTGCCAGTGCCTCGCGATGATTCCGGGCACCTCCCGCTCGGGTGCCACGATCGCCGGCGCTTTGCTGATGGGCACCGACAAGCGTTCGGCGGCAGAATTCTCGTTCTTCCTCGCCATGCCGACCATGGTCGGCGCCTTCACGCTTGATCTCTACAAGAACCGCGATGCGCTGTCGTCGGGCGACCTGCTGCTGGTCGGCGTCGGCTTTGCCGCCGCCTTCGTGGCCGGCCTGTTCGTCGTGCGCAAGCTGCTCGACTTCGTGTCGCGCCGCGGCTTCACGTTGTTTGCGATCTGGCGAATCGTTGTGGGAACGTTGGGCCTTATCGGCCTGCTGGTCTTTGGCTGAGAAGCAATTCCAGGAAAAGTGTGTAGCGGTTTTCCCTGCCGCGAATTGCGTCAAACAAAGAATCAGTTCGGCCGGTCTCAGGACCGGCCGAAGCTTACTTGACCGATGCGGTCGTGCACGGGTCGACGCCGTAGGCCGGCGAGCAGCCATGCTTGCCCGCGGAGACCGTCGAGGGCGCGGCAAAGGATCCGGCCACGATGATCAGAGCCGAAAATCCGAAGAAGATTGCAATTGCCTTGCCCATGGGCGGAGAAGCCTCTCAAAGTCCTGAAAATACGCCGCAGAACTGTCATTCAGTACAACGCGACGGGGGCGGTGTTTATTCGCTGGCCCGAAGACAAGCAATATCGCGACATGCTGAATCCTGCGTAAATGCCGCAACGCTTTTTTTAACCGCTGCATAAGTGCAACAGGGCGATCAAAGCGCTTTCAGAAAACGAAGCGGCCGCCGCGGGGAATGCCCCTGCGGCGGCCGTTCTGAATTCCAGGAAAGCGCTATCAGGCCGTCTTGTCGATGCGGGTGAATTGGCCCTGCTGGCGGTAGCGCACGAGGTAGCTCGGCAGGATCGCCTCAACGAGGATCGGCTCGATGCCGATGGCTTCGAGGGTGCGACCTTCATTGCGGGCTGCGTCCGAAACCACGTTATCCGAGCGCAGCAGCGTCACTTGGTCGGAGGTCAGCGGCGGCGTGATGAAGGGCACGAGCGAGGCGATGGAGCCGATCAGCGAGGCGATGCCGAAGGGCAGGGACACAAGCGGCTTCTTGCGGTCGACCACGCGCAGCATCAGTTCGAGACACTGGCGGAAGGTCAGCACTTCCGGGCCGCCGAGTTCGTAGATGCGGCCGCGTTCGATGGTGCCATCCACAGAACGGGCAACGGCTTCTGCGACATCCGCGACATAGACCGGCTGGAACTTGGTATGACCGCCGCCGATGAGCGGCAAAGCCGGCGCATAGCGGGCCATGGTGGCGAATTTGTTGAAGAAGCCGTCTTCCGGGCCGAAGACGATGGAGGGGCGCAGGATGGTGGCGTCCGGCACCGTGCGCAGCACGGCGGCTTCACCGCGGCCCTTGGTGCGGGCGTAGGAGGACTGCGACTTTTCGTCGGCGCCGATCGCGGAAATGTGGGTGAGCTTGGCACCGGCCGCACGGGCAGCCTCGGCAACCGCGCGGGCGCCAAAATCCTGGACGGCATCAAAGGTGTTGCGGCCGCTCTCGAAGAGCACGCCGACACAGTTGATGACATGGTCGGAGCCTTCGACGGCGCGGTCGACCGACTGGCGGTAGCGCAGGTTCGCCTGCACGAAGGAGATCTGGCCGACGCCGCCGATCGGCTGGAGGAAGCCGGCGAGATCCGGGCGACGGACGGCAACGCGGATGCGGTAGCCGCGGCGCGCCAGCGCGCGCACCACATGACGCCCGACGAAGCCCGAGCCGCCGAAGACGGTGACGAGCGGCGGAAGGTTGGACAAGGTCATGTGGCTGCTCCTGAAAGGATAGGAAAGGTAGGTAGGGCCTACATAGCCCAAAGCACCGACAAGGTGAAGCGCGACGAAGCGTCTCTCCGACCGGGTTTTGCGGCGATTTTCGGTGGGACGCTCAGAGCCCTTCGACGACCACCATCTCCGCATCCGCCACTTCCTGGCGGATGGCGGCGGCGATCTGGTATTCCGGCGAGTTGTAACAGTCGACGGCGGCCTGCAGCGAGGGGAATTCGATGATCACGTTGCGGGCGCGCACGCGGCCTTCCAGCTGCGCATAGGCGCCGCCGCGGGCGACGAAGTTCGCGCCGAACTTCTCGAAGGCCGGCTTGGCGGCGGCGACATAGTCCTTGTAGCGCTCGGCGTCACGCACGTCGACCTGTGCAATCCAGTAGCCCTTCGGCATGTCTCTCTCCGTCTTTTGTTGTCAAAGCGCCGTCGAGATTTCCCCCTCATCCGCCTGCCGGCACCTTCTCCCCGCTGGGGAGAAGGGGACATCGCAGACGTCTCGTTTCCCTTCTCCCCAGCGGGGAGAAGGTGGCCGAAGGCCGGATGAGGGGGGTATCCCCTGTAACGGGCTGTTATTTCACGCCGCCAGCGCGCCGTCCATCTCGGCGAGGATGGCCTTGGTCGCGGCGAGCGGGTCGGTGGCGTTCACGATGGGGCGGGCGACGACGAGGTGGCTGGAGCCGGCCTTCAAGGCGTCGGCCGGTGTCATCACGCGCTTCTGGTCGCCGAGTTCCGCGCCGGCAGGGCGGATACCGGGGGTGACGATCGCCATGTCCGCACCGACGATTTTCCGCACGGCCTTGGCTTCCTCGGCGGAGCAGACGACACCGCCCATGCCGGCGATGCGCGCCTGTTCGGCGCGGCGCAGCACCAGCGTGTGCGGGTCATATTCATAACCGGCGTCGATGACGTCCTTGGCATCCATGGAGGTGAGGACCGTCACGCCGAGCAGACAGAGGTCGGAGCCCTTGGCAGCGGACACGGCGGCGGCCATGGCCTTGGGGTAGGCGTGCAGGGTCAGCATGGACATGCCCATCTTGACGATGTTTTCGACGCCCTTCGCCACCGTGTTGTCGATGTCGAGCAGCTTCATGTCGAGGAAGACTTTCTTGCCGTCCTTGGCAAGGTCGCGGGCGAATTCGAGGCCGCCGGCGAAGACCAGCTGGTAGCCGATCTTGTAGAAGAGGGCGGTACTGCCGAGCGCCCGGACCACCTTTTCCGCCTCCGCGATGGTTGGAACATCGAGGCCAACGATCAGACGGTCGCGCGCGGACATGGTCAAAACCCTTTCCAAAACTCCATTGGCGTCCAGTCGCATGTGACAGCGCGGTCTGCAAGCCGGAAAGCGAAAAGATTGCCGCCGCCCGCCGGCTGGTCACCATCCCTGTGGATCGGTTTGCCCTTGAGGTGGCATTTCAGCAATGTGCCGACGCCGCCATGGCCGACAAAGGCGATGGGGATTTTGGGATCGTGGTCGGCCAATGCCCGCTCGACGGCCGAAACGATACGCGCCTGCGCATCCACGGCCCGTTCCCAGCCGCGAAAACTCTGTTCCGGATGGGCGAAAAACCAGTCGGCCGCCTCCTCGAAGGCGTCGGGCCGCAGGAAGCCGGTGGCGGAGCGGTCGTTCTCGCCCATGGCGTGGTCGGTTTCGATGGCGAGACGGCCGGCGGCCAGAATGTCCGCCGTCTCGATCGCCTTGCGTTCGGTGCTCGCCACGAAGCGGCCGATCTGGCGGGACCAATCGGATGACGCGGCAAGCAGGGCGCGCTCGCGGCCGCGCTCCGACAGACCCCAGTCGGGCACGGGCACGGCCGGGTCGATCAGCACCTGCGGATGGGTGATGTAGAGCGCGAACATGGCCGTGCCTCAATGGGTGCGGCGGTAGGTCCAGAGCTGTGCCGGCGGAATGTTGCGCACGACGAAGTCGAGATGCGTGATTTGGTAGCGGTCCGGCATGGCGATGACCGGGGAAAGCGGACCGTAGGAGATCTGCACGACGGGGCGGCCGACGGGAATGCGGGCCAGCAAGTCTTCGATCATCGATACGCGCTTGTGCATCGGGAAATTCAAGAGCGGCACGGCGGAAACAACGCTGTCGAAGGTCACATCGCGCAGGTCACCGAGCGTCTTGTCGAGATCGAAGGCATCGCCATTGATGAAGTTCACGCCGTGGAAGCGCTCGACCAGGTGGTTGTAAAAATCCGTCGAGAATTCGACCGAGGTCAGCTTTTCCGGGGCAAGGCCGGTTGCGAGGATCGCCTTGGTGATGACGCCGGTACCCGGGCCGAGTTCCAGAACGGGAAGGCCGGAGGCGGGGTTGACGACGCTCGCCATGCGGCGCGCGGTGATCGAGGACGTAGGAATGATCGAGCCGACGGCCCGCGTGTTGCTCATCCAGCCCTTGAAGAAGCGGATTTCGTCGTCGAACTTTTTGCCCAGCCGTTCCTTGACCTTTACGCGCAACGTCATGCCATTCCCCTTCATGGTGCATTCGCTAGGCCGGCAGCGGGTTTCATTCCCGTCCAGTTCGTCCGGCCATGGGCAAATATGTGACGCGGTTTGCGTCAAAAGCAAGTCTGATCGCGCCGTCGCCCCAAGTTTCCTCGGGCGCCGCCGCTCATGCAAAAAAAGAACCCGCCGGATGGCCGGCGGGTTCCACAACGGTTTCCCGATGTCGAGACCGCAGGCCTAGACGCGCATCGGCATGAGCACGTAGAGCGCGTCGTCGCCGGCGAGATCGCGCACCAGCGTCGGCGAGCCCGGATCAGCCAGCATGAAGACGGCCTCCGTGCCGGACAACTGCGAGGTGATGTCGAGCAGGTATTTGGCGTTAAAGCCGATTTCCAGCGGATCGCTGTCGTAGCCGACGGCCAGTTCTTCCGTCGCACTGCCCGAATCCGGATTGTTGACGGTGAGTGTCAACTGGCCTTCGATGAGCGCCAGCTTCACGGCACGGCCGCGCTCGGAGGAAATGGTGGAAACGCGGTCGACGGCCTGCGCGAAGGACTGGCAGTCGATCTTCAGTTCCTTGTCGTTACCGGTCGGGATCACGCGCTGGTAATCCGGGAAGGTACCGTCGATCAGTTTGGAGGTCAGCACGATCGAGCCGATGGTGAAGCGGATCTTGGCGTCGGACACTTCGACGGTGACGATGAGGTCCGGATTGTCGACCAGCTTCTGCAGTTCGCCGACCGTCTTGCGCGGGATGATGATGCCCGGCATGCCCTCGGAGCCCGACGGGGCCTCGACATCGGCGCGGGCGAGGCGGTGACCATCGGTGGCGACGGCGCGCAACTTGAGCTGGCCGTTGCTCTCGATCGTGTGGATGAAGATGCCGTTGAGATAATAGCGGGTCTCTTCCGTCGAGATCGCAAACTGCGTGCGATCGATCAACATTTTCAGATCCGTCGCCTTGAGGCGGAACGTGTGCGAAAAGCTGCCGGCGGTGAGGTCCGGGAAGTCGGATTGCGGCAGGCATTGCAGCGAGAATTTCGAGCGGCCCGACGTCACCGTCATGGCGGAGCCGTCGGCATTGGTGGCGAGCGCCACTTCAGAGCCATCGGAAAGCTTGCGCACGATGTCGTAGAGGAGATGCGCCGGAACGGTGGTCGCGCCGGCCTGTTCGACCTGCGCCGGCGTGGCTTCCGTGATCTCGAGGTCGAGGTCGGTCGCCTTCATGTCGAGGCTGGTGCCGTCCGAGCGCAGCAGCACGTTCGAGAGGATCGGGATCGTGTTGCGCCGTTCGACCACGCGATGAACGTGGTTCAGCGACTTCAGAAGATTGGACCGCTCGAGAGTAATGCGCATGAACTGTACCGCTTTCGACCGCTAGTGCGCCGGAGACCGGCGCGGCATTGCCTTGGAATTCCGGTTGTGCCGGAAGGATGTGGACGGGCAAAATGGCAGAAAGATGCGGACGATTGCAAGTGCTAACGGCGCTGGACACGCGATACTCACTGGTCGCACCTTGCGAGGGCATGCCTGCTCGCCCATAAGGAGAGAAAAGTGCGGCCCTTCAATGGCCGGAAAGGTGACGGATATGCGGGACGAGGCTGTGGCGAGCGGAGCGGGCGAAAACGCGAAAAGCTTTCGCCTGCACAATGCCGTGATCCCGGCCCGGCCACAGGAGCCGGCGCTCTATCTGGTCGCGACCCCCATCGGCAATCTCTCCGACATCACGCTGCGCGCGCTGGAAACGCTGGCCGGCGCCGACGTGCTCGCCTGCGAGGATACCCGCGTCACCCGCGTGCTGCTCGACCGTTACGGCATCGTCAACCGGCCCTATGCCTATCATGAGCACAATGCGGACGAGGCCGGTCCCCGGCTCATCGCCGCGCTGGAAGCGGGAAAATCCGTGGCGCTCGTCTCGGATGCCGGCACGCCGCTCGTCTCCGATCCCGGCTATCGGCTGGCGCTGCTGGCAATCGCGGCCGGCCACCGTGTCGTGCCGATCCCCGGCGCCTCCGCGCCGCTCGCTGCCCTCGTTGGCTCCGGCCTGCCGAACGATGCCTTCTTCTTCGCCGGCTTTTTGCCGACCAAGGACAAGGCAAAGCGCGACCGTCTCGCCGAACTTGCGAGCGTTCCGGCAACGCTGCTGTTCTTTGAATCGCCGCATCGCATCGCTGCGACAGTCGCTGCTGCGGCGGACGTATTGGGCGAGGGGCGCGCAGCCTGCGTCTGCCGTGAGTTGACCAAGACGTTCGAGGAATTCCGCCGCGGCCCGCTCGGCGACCTCGCCGCCTTTTATGGCGACGGCCATACAGTGAAGGGTGAAATCGTCTTCGTCATCGCCCCGCCCGGCGAGGCGGCAGCCCCCGAGGCGGCGGATGTCGACCGGCTGCTTTCGGCGCTCGTCAAGGACATGTCGGCCGGCAAGGCCGCGACGGAGGCGGCACGCCAGACCGGCCTGCCGCGCCGCGACCTCTATCAGCGGCTCATCGACCTGAAGGGCGGCGATGCCGGGTAAAGCGGCGGATCCGAACCGGCTCAAAGCCTTCCGCCGCGGACACGTTTCCGAATACATCGCTGCACTGTATCTGGTCGCCAAAGGCTACCGCATCCGCGCCATCCGCTATCGCACCAAGCTTGGCGAGATCGACATCATCGCCCGGCGCGGCGATCTCATCGTCTGCGTGGAAGTGAAAGCCCGCCGCGACATCGACAGCGCCGTCTTCGCCGTCACCGGAACCACTCAGCAACGCATTCGCGCGGCCAGCGAACTCTGGCTTTCCCGCCAGCCGGACGGCCATCGCCTGTCGTTACGGTATGATATTGTCGCGGTGCGGCCCTGGCGGCTTCCAAAACACCTAGCGGATGCGTTTTGATCAAAAGGAAAATGTAACGAAACTGACACGAAAGCGTAACGCGCCCGTCATGGTCGCCCCTTAGTGCACCCCTCACACCAAATCCGGTGAAGAGGAGCAACCCATGTTCAAGCCGCTTTCCCTCGCAGGTTTCGCGCTCGCCATTTCCGCCACGACGTCGATGGCCGCCACCAACATCACCTGGTGGCACGGCATGGCCGGCCGCAACGGCGAAGTGATCAACGAAGTCGCGCAGAAGTTCAACGCGGCGCAATCGACCTGCGCCATCACGCCGGTTTCCAAGGGCACCTATGAGGAAGCGCTCGCTTCCGGCATCGCGGCTTTCCGTTCGGGCGAACAGCCGAACATCCTGCAGGTGTTCGACGCCGGTGCGGCGACGATCATCAATGCGCCGGGCGCCGTCATTCCCGCTGAAGACCTGATCACCCAGGCCGGCTACACCTTCGACCGCGAAGCCTTCATCGAGGGCGTGCGCTACTTCTACGCCGCGCCGGATGGCAAGTTCGTCGGCATGCCGTTCAACTCCTCGGCACCGATCATGTACGTGAACACCGAAGCCCTCGAAAAGGCCGGCGTCGAAGCCCCGAAGACCTGGGAAGAGTTCGAGGCGATCGCGCCAAAACTCAAGGAAGCCGGCTACCTGCCGCTCGTCCAGTCGCAGCTGACCTGGCAGTTCACCGAAAACTTCTTCTCGCGCCACAACATCCAGTTCGCGACGAACAACAACGGCTACGACTCGGTCGTCGACACCAAGATCAACATGACGGACCCGAACCTCGTCATGATGTTCACCAAGCTCAAGGCCTGGGCTGACGAAGGCTACTTCGGCTACTACGGCGCCGGCTGGAACGACAACCAGAAGCTCTTCGAAGAAGGCAAGGCCGCCTTCTGGATCGGCTCCTCGGGTTCGTTCGGCGGCCTCCAGAAGACCGCGCAGAAGCCGTTCTCGGCAACCTTCCTGCCCTACTGGAACAGCATCCAGGGTGCCGGCACCAACACCTTCATCGGCGGTGCTGCTCTCTTCGCCATGTCCGGCAAGCCGGAAGCCGAAAACAAGTGCACGGCCGACTTCTTCCAGTTCCTGACCTCGCCGGAAATCCAAAAATTCTACCACCAGGCAACCGGCTACGTCGCCATCACCAAGGCTGCCTATGAACTCGCAAAGTCCGAAGGCTACTACAAGGAGAAGCCGGCTGCCGAAGTCGGCATCCAGCAGCTCATGCTGAAGTCGGGCGACTGGTCGAAGGGTTACCGCCTCGGCTTCTACCCGCAGATCCGCGAAATCATGGAACGCGAATACGGCCGCATCTTCGCCGGTGAAACGACTGTCGAAGAAGCTCTGAAGACGATCGAGACCGAAGCGAACGCGCTGCTCGCCCGCTTCGCCAAGACCGCCGGCTGATACCGCCATCCGTTGAAATTCGTGCCGGGGGCGTCCTGCTCCCGGCACGCCGCTATGAAGGTGGCTCCATGAAGCGCGTGCAGTTCTCGTCGCCCTATCTGCCCTATCTCTTTATCGCGCCGCAGATGGCGATCATCTTCGTGTTCTTCTACTGGCCCTCCGTGCAGGCGATCCAGTCGTCCTTCTATCTCGAAGACCCGTTCGGCTTCGGCTCCACATTCGTGGGCCTCTCCAATTACTCCGATGCGCTGGGCTCCGTGCAGTACCAGGCAATCGCCCGCTTCACCGTCGTGTTCACGGTGCTGGTGACCTTCCTGTCGCTGGGCATCGGCATGCTGCTCGCCGTCAAGGCCGACGCGGTGCTGAAGGGCAGTTCGACCTACAAGACGCTGCTGATCTGGGTCTACGCCATCGCCCCGCCGGTCGCCGGCCTGATGGGCATGATGTTCTTCGATCAGCATATCGGCCCGCTTGTGAAGCTCGCCGGCTTCTTCGGCTGGGACATGAAAGTTGGCCTCAACTATAACGACACCGCGATCGCCATGATCATCGTGTCGGTGTGGAAGCAGATCCCCTACAATTTCATTTTCATTCTCTCAGGGCTCCAGAGCATCCCCGTCTCCGTGCGCGAAGCCGCCGCCATCGACTGCCGCTCCGGCGTCCGTCGCTTCTGGACGATGACGCTGCCGTTACTTGCCCCCACCGCCTTCTTCCTGCTCATCATCAACATGACCTATTCGTTGTTCGACACGTTCGGCGTCATCGACGTGATGGTGAAGGACAAGGCGGCGAACAACCCGATCACGCTCGTCTACAAGGTCTATATGGACGGCTTCCGCGGCAACGACCTCGGCGGCTCCTCGGCCCAGTCCGTCATCCTGATGATCGTCGTCTTCGTGCTCACCATCTTCCAGTTCCGCTTCATCGAGCGGCGCGTCCATTACAATTGAGAGGGCGCCCGCCATGAACCGCATCCGTTTCTTCGATCACTTCGTCCTCATGCTCGGCGTCTTCATCATGGTGGCGCCGGTCGTCGTCGCCTTCATGACCTCGACCCACGACGCGGTCGACATCCACCGCAACGGCGTCTTCCTCTCCTGGGGCGACCATTTCACCGAGACCTACAACACCGTGTTGACGCGCAAGGGTGGCTTCACCGGCGAAATCACCGGCACCCGCATGATCCTCAATTCGCTGATCCTCGGCATCGGTTTTGCTGCGGGCAAGATCGTGCTCTCGATGCTGGCGGCCTATGCGATCGTCTATTTCCGCTTCAAGTTCGGCACGCTGTTCTTCTGGATGATCTTTACGACGCTGCTCCTGCCGCTCGAAGTGCGCATCGTGCCGTCCTACGAGGTGATGACCAAGCTCGGGCTGACCAACACCTATACCGGTCTCATCGTCCCGCTGCTCGCATCCGCCACCGGCACCTTCTTCTTCCGCCAGTTCTTCAAGTCGGTACCCGAGGAACTGCTGGAGGCTGCGCGTATCGATGGCGCCGGGCCGATCAAGTTCTTCTTCGACATTCTGGTGCCGCTCTCGCGCACCATGATCGCGGCGATCTTCATCATCATGTTCGTCTATGGCTGGAACCAGTATCTCTGGCCGACGCTGATGACCACCGATGAGCGCTTCTTCACCCTGGTGCGCGGCATCAAGCAGATCCTGCTCGTCTGGGTCGGCTCCAACATTCCCGATTACAACGAGGCCTTTGCGCTGGCGATCCTCGCCATGCTGCCGCCCGTGATGATCGTGCTGATCTTCCAGCGCTGGTTCATCAAGGGCCTCACCGAAAGCGACAAGTAAGGAACCTCCCCATGGCATCGATCGGCATCAAGGACGTATCGAAGATCTACAATGGCGGGGTGACCGCGGTCAGCGCCGTCAACATCGACATCGCCGACGGCGAGTTCATCGTGCTCGTCGGCCCGTCGGGCTGCGGAAAGTCGACGCTGCTGCGCATGATCGCCGGGCTGGAGGCGATCAGCGAGGGCAGCGTGACGATCGGCGACCGCGTGGTCAACGACGTCGACCCGGCCGACCGCGATATCGCCATGGTCTTCCAGAACTACGCGCTCTACCCGCACATGTCGGTTTACGAAAACCTCGCCTATGGCCTGAAGAACCGTCGCACGCCGAAGGCAGAGATCGATGCACGCGTGGCGGAGGCCGCCCGCATGCTGGAACTCCAGCCCTATCTGGAACGCAAGCCCCGCGCGCTTTCCGGCGGCCAGCGCCAGCGTGTCGCCATGGGCCGTGCCATCGTGCGCAAGCCGTCGGCCTTCCTGTTCGATGAGCCGCTGTCCAATCTCGATGCGAAGCTGCGTGTCTCCATGCGCGGCGAGATCAAGCGCCTGCAACGCCGCGTCGGCACCACGTCGATCTACGTCACGCACGACCAGCTCGAAGCCATGACGCTCGCCGATCGCCTCGTCGTCCTGTCAGGCGGCAGGATCGAGCAGATCGGCCGCCCGCTGGAGGTCTATCACCGCCCGGCCACCACCTTCGTCGCAAGCTTCATCGGCTCGCCGGCCATGAACCTCGTCAGCGGTGAAGTGCATGGCACGAAGCTGGCGCTTGGCCCGGCGCTCATCGACCTCGGTTCGACGGTGCCGGCACAGGGCGCGGTCACCGTGGGTCTGCGCGCGGAGGACCTGCGCCTGCATCAGGGGCTGGATGGCAGCATGCCGTTCCGCATCGACTATGTCGAGGAACTGGGTGCCCAGCGCCTCGTGCACGGGCTCGTCGGCGATCAGCCGATGGTTGCGGCGCTCTCGGCGGAAATCCCGCTTCCGGAAACCGCCTCGCTGTCGATTTCGCCCTCCCGGCTGCATTTCTTCGACACGGCCAGCGGTCGTCGCATCGACTGGGCGGGCGAAAGAACGGTTACGACAAGCGCTTCCACGGTGGAGTTCGTGATATCATGATCCGCACGACCGTCGGCAGGCTGTCCGCGCCCTCCCCGGAGGAGCGCGCCGCCATTGCAGGTCTCGAAAAGTCGATCGCCGCGCACGACGCCCGTATGGCGGACCTCGCCTGCATGAACGCGGTGGAGGCCGGTGGCCGGGCCGAGCGCGCCGAGCCGCTGCCCTTTCCCTTCACCGTCGCCGCTTGGAACCTGGAGCGTTGCCTGTTTCCGCTGCAAAGCGCCGAACATCTGGGTGCCACCGGTGCCGAGATCGTGCTGCTCTCCGAGATGGACGACGGCATGGCCCGCACGCGCCAGCGCCACACCATGGCAGAGGTCGCCGACGAGCTCGGCATGGCCTATCTTTACGGTGTCGAATTCATCGAGCTCGGCCTCGGCTCCGAGACGGAACTCGAATTCTGCAAGGACAAATTCAACCGTCGCGGCCTGCATGGCAACGGCCTGATGTCGACCGTGCCATTGCACGAGCCCTTCCTGCTGCGCCTCGAAGGTGAACGCCTTTGGTTCATGGACGAGGTCGACCAGCCGCGTCTTGGCGAACGCATGGCGATCGGCGCCGTCATCAACACGGAATCCGGTCCGCTCGTCCTCGCCTCCACCCATTTCGAAAGCGCGACGACGGCGGCCTATCGCGAGCGCCAGATGGTCGGCCTGATGGATGCGCTGGACGCCGCCTTCCCGGGCCGCCCGCTCATCATTGGTGGTGATCTCAACACCGGCAACCATGCCGATGGTGATTTCGAAGCGGAGGGCCTTTTCGCCCGCGCTGCCGAGCGTGGCTTCACGCGCCACGGCGGCCCGCTCGACACGATGACGACACGTCCGAGCCTCATCACGCGCTGGCCCGAGCGGGCGATGAAGCTCGACTGGTTCCTGACCCGCGGCCTTGCCGTCTCGCAGACCCGCATCGTCTCCTCGCTCTGCCCCTCCGGCCGGCCGCTGTCCGACCACGATCTCATCACCTGCCGGATCGACGGTTTCGCCTGAAGCGGGAATTGTTACGGATATTTAAAATGCAACCGATTGTTTGAACGGCACCGTTACCGCTATCGACTAATCTCCCGGCACGACTTCCAAGGGGGATGAAATGGTACTGAAACTGATGCTTGCCGCCATGGTCGGTGTCGCCGTGCGCAATCGGCAGGCTGAAATGAACGCGCCGAGGCCTTTGATCGCGTCTTCGCTCGACAAGCTCGAAATGGAGCCGAAGCCGATCGAACCCTCCTGGGTGATCGCAGGCGACCCGCAAGCGCGGCTTTCGCTGCATTCGCGCGCCTATGACGAGCAGGCGACGACGGCGATCTGGGATTGCACGGCCGGCACCTTCCGCTGGTATTTCGGCTGGGACGAGACCGTCATGATCCTCGACGGCGAAGTCCACATCACCGGCGAAGACGGCAGCGAACGCACGCTGAAGGCCGGCGACATCGCCTATTTCCCCGGCAAGAGCTGGGCGACCTGGCACATCGACACCTACGTGCGCAAGATCGCCTTCTGCCGCAAGGAATTCCCGGCTCCGATCAATCTCGCCCTGAAGCTGCGTGATCGCCTGCGCGGCGGCCGGCAGGCCTCCGGCGGACTGGCCGCTTAAAAAACACCCCGAATGATCGACGGGCGTCGCGCTGGGAAAGTGCTGCGCCCGTTGCCATTGTGCCTGCCGCATCCTACATGTGTCGGGCATTCCTGAGGGGACTTTTCATGGCAAAGATCACGAACGTCGCGGTCCAGATGGACCACGTTTCGACCATCAACATCGCCGGCGATTCCACCTTCGCCATGAGCCTCGAGGCACAAAGCCGCGGCTACAAGCTTTTCCACTACACACCGGACCGTCTCTCGCTGCGCGACGGCACGGTCTATGCCACCGTCGAGCCGATGGAGCTGCGCGACGTCAAGGGCGACCACTATACGCTGGGCACGCCCGAGCGCGTCGATCTCTCCACGATGGACGTGGTGCTGTTGCGCCAGGATCCGCCCTTCGACATGTCCTACATCACGTCCACGCACCTTCTGGAGCGCATCCACCCGAAGACGCTGGTCGTCAACGATCCGGCCTGGGTGCGCAACTCGCCGGAAAAGATTTTTGTCACCGAATTCGCCGACCTGATGCCGGCAACGCTGATCACCCGCGATGCCGGCGAGATCCGCCGCTTCCGGGACGAGATGGGCGACATGATCCTGAAGCCGCTCTACGGCAATGGCGGCGCCGGCGTCTTCCATTCGACCAAGGACGACCGCAACCTCTCGTCGCTGCTCGAAATGTTCGGCCAGATGTTCCGCGAGCCCTTCATCGCCCAGCAATACCTGCCGGACGTGCGCAAGGGCGACAAGCGCATCATCCTCGTCGACGGCGAGCCGGTCGGTGCGATCAACCGTGTGCCGGCCGAGCATGATGCCCGGTCCAACATGCATGCTGGTGGCCGCCCGGAGCCGACGGAACTGACGGCGCGCGAAAAGGAAATCTGCGCCCGCATCGGCCCGTCGCTGCGCGAACGCGGCTTCCTGCTCGTCGGCATCGACGTCATCGGTGACTATATGACCGAGATCAACGTGACGTCGCCCACCGGCATCCGCGAGGTCAAGAAATTCGGCGGCGCCGACATTGCGGCCCTGCTCTGGGATGCCATCGAGAAGAAGCGTTAAGATCTCTTCCCTGCGCGAACGCGGCGGAAAATCCGCCGCGTTTTGCGGGTAGAACGGCCTCTCCGGGACGGTCCGTTCGCGAACGTCCCGCCTTCGTTCCGCAAAGGCAACCGGCCACAACCGGCACGCGGAAAATCCTCCAGCAAGTTCTACGATTGTTCTTGTTTCATTCCGCATTTCATGCCAGATTTACACCTGCAACCCAGGGGCGGTTGCAGGGATCGTTTTCGGCAAAAACGTGTTGCGGTGCTCTTTGCGCGTCATGACCGGCGCGCGGCGCTGTGGGACGAGCGGGGGCAGTCATGGTTGCACGGGTCAGTACGATTGCGTTTCAGGGCATCGAGGGCGTGCCCGTCGATGTGCAGGTCATGGTGGCGCCCGGCAAGGTGGGCATGCAGATCGTCGGCCTAGCCGACAAGGCGGTCGCCGAAAGCCGAGAGCGAGTGCAGGCCGCCCTGCACGCCTCCGGCCTGTCGCTGCCGCCGAAGCGGGTGACCGTCAATCTCGCACCCGCCGATCTTCCCAAGGAAGGCAGCCATTACGATCTCGCCATCGCACTCGGCCTGATGATGGCGCTCGGCGCCGTGCCGGGCGATGCGGTGGAAGGCTATGTCGTCATCGGTGAACTGAATCTCGACGGCACGATCGCACCGGTTGCCGGTGCCTTGCCCGCTGCGATGGGGGCGAATGCGCTCGGCAAGGGGCTGATCTGCCCGGCGGAAAACGGTGCGGAAGCCGCCTGGGCCGGCGGCGGCCTCGATATTCTCGCGCCAAGGAGCCTCATTGCGCTCGCCAACCATTTCAAGGGCAGCCAGGTCCTGTCACGTCCGACGCCCGCAATCCGTGCGGCGGCAAGCAATCTGCCGGACCTCGCCGATATCCGGGGGCAGGAAAGCGCCAAGCGGGCCCTGGAGGTCGCGGCGGCCGGCAGCCACAATCTCCTGATGGTCGGCCCGCCGGGCTCGGGAAAGTCCATGCTCGCTGCACGCCTTGCCGCCATCCTGCCGCCGCTCACACCGACCGAGCTGCTTGAAGTCTCGATGATCCATTCCATCGCCGGCCAGCTGTCCGGCGGCCGGCTGTCGGATCGCCGCCCGTTCCGCACGCCGCACCATTCGGCCACCATGGCGGCGCTCGTCGGTGGCGGCGCGCGTGCCCGGCCCGGCGAGGTTTCCCTCGCCCATAATGGCGTGCTCTTCCTTGACGAACTGCCGGAATTTTCGCCCCAGGCGCTCGATGCGTTGCGCCAGCCGCTCGAGACCGGGGAATGTATCATCGCGCGCGCCAACCACCGGGTGAGCTACCCCGCTGCCGTCCAGCTCGTCGCAGCGATGAACCCTTGTCGCTGCGGCATGGCGGGCGAGCCGGGCCGCAGCTGCGTTCGCGGACCGCGCTGCATGAGTGACTATCAGGCGCGCGTCTCCGGCCCGCTGATGGACCGCATCGACATCCGCATCGACGTGCCGGCCGTCTCCGCCTCGGATCTCATCCGCCCAATGGCCGCCGAGCCCAGCGAGACCGTCGCCCGCCGCGTCGCCCACGCCCGGGCCTTGCAGGTCGATCGTTTTGCCCGCCTCGGCATGACGTCGGTAACGAACAATGCCCGCGCCTCGACGGCGCTCGTCGAAAAGATCGCGGAGCCCGATCCTGCCGGTCTTCAACTGCTCCGCGACGCCGCGGAAAAAATGCGGTTTTCCGCGCGCGGCTACCATCGCGTTCTGAAGGTCGCCCGCACGCTCGCCGATCTCGACCAGGCGGCTATCGTCGGGCGCATCCATCTGGCGGAAGCGATTTCCTATCGCATCGCAGGCGAGCGGTTGGTCGCTGCGGCGTGAGCCTGTCGTCGCGGTGACGTTGGGGGCAACGGAAAGCGCCCGGATGGTCGTTGCGCGGGTGGCCGTCCAGGCTCGGCCGACAGGGTTTGAGCGAGGTCTGCTCAGGGACGACGAAACATATGGGTCCCCCCATAGAGGGATGCGACTATGCCGGTGCCTTGAAAACCGCTTCGATCCGGTGGCCGTCCGGGTCGATGACGAAGGCTGCATAGTAGGTCGGGCCATAGTGCAGTCGCAGGCCGGGCCCGCCGTTGTCGATCCCACCGGCGGCGAGCGCCGCTTGATGGAAGGCATCGACGGCAGGCCGATCCGGTGCGGCAAAGGCGATGTGGAAGCCGGAGCCGGGTGCTCGGGCGACGTCGCCCCGATGTTTGAGCGCGAGCTTGTCACCGCCGCCGGGCGGCCCGTAGCCGACGACCTGGTCCGGCTCGCCGGGCCGGATGTCCGACCAGACACGGCCATAGCCGAGCGGTGCGAGTGCTGCGTCATAAAAGGCCGCCGCGCGCACTATGTCGGCGACACCAAGGGAAAGGTGGTAAAGCATGTTTGAACACCAGAGCAATTGCAGCAGAAGTGCAAAGTGGCTTTGCGTGCCGATTTGCATTGAAACAAAGTGCTAGCGCGCTTCCGCAATTCGCGAAAAACGCCCGGCGAGGGCGCCCGTCACATGATCTTTCACGCGACGAGCGGTTCTATTCAGCCGCCGAGCCCTTCGAAGAGCGCGGTGGAAAGATAACGTTCGGCGAAAGACGGGATAATGACGACGATGGTCTTGCCGGCATTTTCCGGGCGGCTGCCGACCTTGACGGCGGCGGCGAGCGCGGCACCCGAGGAGATGCCGACCGGAACGCCTTCGAGGCGCGCGACGAGGCGGGCATTCTCGAAGGCTTCATCGTTGCCGATGGTCACGACTTCGTCATAGATCGATTTGTCGAGGATCGCCGGGGCGAAACCGGCGCCGATGCCTTGGATCTTGTGCGGGCCGGGATTGCCGCCGGAAAGCACCGGGCTGTCGGCCGGCTCGACCGCCACGACCTGCAGGCCGGGTTTCCTGGCCTTCAGTACCTGGCCGACGCCGGTGATCGTGCCGCCGGTGCCGATGCCCGAAACGAGGATGTCGACGGCACCCTCGGTGTCATTCCAGATTTCTTCCGCAGTCGTCTTGCGGTGGATTTCCGGGTTGGCCGGGTTTTCGAACTGCTGGGGAATGACGGCGCCGGGAATGGTGGCAGCCAGTTCTTCCGCCATGGCGATCGCGCCCTTCATGCCCTTCGGGCCCTCGGTCAGCACCAGTTCCGCGCCTAGCAGCGCCAGCATCTTGCGCCGCTCGACCGACATGGTTTCCGGCATGGTGAGGATGAGGCGGTATCCCTTCGCGGCGGCGGCGAAGGCAAGCGCAATGCCGGTATTGCCCGAGGTGGGCTCGACCAGCGTCGACTGGCCGGGCGTGATCTTGCCCTGCGCTTCGAGCGCTTCGATCATCGCCACGCCGATACGGTCCTTGACCGAGGCGATCGGATTGAAGAATTCGAGCTTGGCGAGGAGATTGGCGACGACGCCCTTTTCCTTGGCGAACTTGTCGAGCCGCACGATCGGCGTATCGCCGATCGTCTCGGTGATGGAGGTGTAGATGCGGCCGCGGCCGGGCTTGCGGGTGTCGGTCATCGGGTACTCCCTCGGTTCTCGTTGGAGTGAAGATAGGGGCGAACGCGGCGAGAAACGAGTCTGAATTTCGCGACAAAAGGGCCGAAGACGGAATAATCGGGTGCCGATCCCGCAAAAGCCGGGTCCGGTCGTTCAACCGGCACCCAGCATGTCAGTTTGCGGGCACCGGCTTGCGAAGACAGGGTGCCTCAGGCGGCGCGGGTCGCGATATAGGCGGCGGTTCCGGCGAGAATGCCGGCCGCGACGCGATTGAGCCGCTGCAGCGCCCTCGGCTGTTTCAAGAGAAGCCGGGCGCGCGATGCGAGCGCAATATAGGGCACGAGAACGACGAGCAGCACGATGAAGGTCGCGGCGAGCAGCAGGCCGTAGTCCCTGAGGCCGATGGCTTCGAGATCGACGAGCGTCGGCACCAGCGCCACATAGAACAGCATGGTCTTGGGATTGCCGAGCGTCACGAACAGGCCGGACAGGAAGGACGCGGTCATGCTGGTCGAACGCTGCGCTTCGATATTCTGCGGCAGCAGGCCGCTCGTCCAGAGCTTCCAGGCGATATAGCCGAGATAGAGCGCGCCGGCGATCTTGATCAGCATGAAGGTCGTGGTGAAGGTCTGCGCGATGAAGGCAAGGCCGAGAATGACCGCCGTCAGATAGGCCATGTCGCCGAGGATCAGGCCGAGTCCCATGAAGAAGGTCGGCCGGAAGCCGGAGCCGAGCGCACGGGCGACGATCGCCGTGATGCCGGGACCGGGAATGATGGCGGCAATGAACAGTGCACCACTGTAGGCGAGAAGGACGGCGAGGGTCATGGCAGGCTCCCTGGATCGGCTCCTTTTATGCGTATCGACGCGTGCCGGCAATGGTTGTGGCGGCGTGCCGTCTGGTTCGTTCGGCGATCCGCTGACTGATGAAAATGACGTGCGTTCGGCCGGAGCGAAAATGCCCGGCGACGCTGGGAGATCGGCGCTGAGCGCCGGGGAAAGGCCAGTGGGGAAAGAGGGCTGCAAAGCGGTCGCGGCGGGCTGGTGGAGCGCCGATCGACCAATTCGGTGACGCGACACAAGCCCCGACGGGTGGCACGGCCCGGCAATCGCCGACTCGGATAGGCAGATTGCAAAGCGATTGGCGACGGTCGGTGTCAGGCAATGAACCGCACCGCTCGGGATCGGGATAGCAACAGCCACCCACCACGACGACACGTTAAATACGTATAAAACGGGTTTGATGGATCACGACCATAGCCTTCGCCACTTGCATGCCGGGTGGCAGACGTGGGCATGCGCAGCGAGACGATGGTGAAGATGAGCCGTGCGAGGATTGGGCGAACCGCTCCAAATGGCTTGCCCAACACGCACTTGCCGCGAGATGCACTGCCGGATAATCCTATGCCGTATATCTTCCCGGAGAACCGTCGTGCCCGAACCGGCCAGCCTCGTTGCCTTTGCCCTCATTGCCCTTGGCATGGTGCTGACGCCGGGACCGAACATGGTCTATCTCGTGTCCCGCTCGCTCTGCCAGGGGCCGGCCGCGGGCCTTGTCTCGCTCGGCGGCGTGGCGCTCGGCTTCGTCTTCTACATGTTCTCTGCGGCCCTCGGCATCACCGCGCTCCTGATGGCGGTGCCCTATGCCTATGATGCCTTGCGCTTTGCCGGTGCGCTTTATCTGGCGTGGCTTGCCTGGCAGGCGCTGCGTCCCGGCGGGCGCTCGGCCTTCGAGGTGCGGGCGCTGCCGCGCGACAGCAACCGCAAACTGTTCTTCATGGGGTTTTTGACCAATCTCCTGAATCCGAAGATCGCGGTGCTCTATCTCTCGCTGCTGCCACAGTTCATCGATCCGGCGAAAGGCAGCGTCTTCCTGCAATCGCTCGTGCTCGGCGGCATTCAGGTCGTGATCAGTGTCAGCGTCAATGCGCTGATCGCCGTGTCGGCCGGCTCCATCGCCCGGCTGCTCGCCGCTCGCCCGCGCTGGCTACTGATGCAGCGCTGGCTGATGGGCACGGTGCTGGCCGGCCTTGCCCTGCGCATGGCAACGGAAGCCCGGCGCTGATTCGAGCCATTCCAGCAAAAGCGGGCAGCGGCTTTGCGCAAAGCAAAGAGAAGAAGCGCGGAAAGCCTCTAAAATTCCGCCATCGGCGGCAGCGCGAAGGGTTTTTCCGGCCGCAGGTTTTCTGCACCACGCAGCATGAGAACCATGTCGCCCTCATCCTGCACGGCCGCGCCGTTCCACGCCAGCCGGTCGGGTGCGAAGCGGACGATCACGCCCGAAGGGGAAATCCCCAGGCTTGCGAGAATGTCCGCAAGGCTTGGAATGGACGCGCCGACGATGTCCAACAGCTCAAAGCAACCATGCTCGTCTAGTCGCCAGGCAACCACCGCATCGTGCTCTTCGAGCAAATCGAGCTTCACATCCGGCATCAGCAGGGCGTTGAAAAGGAACATTTCACGCTGGCGCATCGGTGAAAAACGGTCGGAAACCGGCTTGCGCCCGTCCAACAGTCGGCAAAGCAGCGTGACGTCGTCGTCACTTTGGATATGGAGTCGTCGCACGGGGCAAGCGCGTCCACCCTCCGGCGGCGGGCCGGAAAAGCGGTGTTGCGGCAGCGTTCGAAAACCGTGGCGTTCGTAAAGCCCCGGCGATTCCGTCAAGAGCGCGACGGCCTCAAAGCCCTTCGCATCGCAATGGTCGAGTGCCGCCTGCATGACGTCGCGGTAGAGCCCGCGGCCGCGATGGCTCGGCCGCACCGCGCCGGATTGCAGTCCGGCGGCGTGCAGGAAAACGCCGTCGACGACGAGGGGCAGGGCGAAGGCGCTGATATTGGCGACGCAGGCGCCGGCATCGTCGAACCAGGCAAAGGCCGTGCAGGTCGGATCCGGTCCTCCGAACCGGTCGAGCCCCGTCACGTCGATGCCAAAAGTGTCATCGAGCAGATCGGCGACTGCCTGCCAGGCGGCCGCATCATCAAAATAGTCCGTGCGGAAGGTAAGGCCCGGCCGGTCGACAGGCATGGTCTCAGCGAACGCCGGTCGAGCCGAAGCCGCCGGCACCACGGGTGGTCTCGCTCGTTTCCGCCGCCTCGCGAACAACAACCTGCGTCACGGGGGCGATTACCATCTGGGCGATGCGCATGCCACGTTCGATAACGAAGGGCTCCTCGCCGAGATTGGCGAGCAGCACCTTCACCTCGCCGCGATAATCGCTGTCGACCGTGCCGGGCGTGTTGAGGCAGGTGATGCCGTTCTTGAAGGCGAGGCCGGAGCGGGGGCGGATCTGGCCCTCGTAGCCATGCGGGATTTCGAAGACGAAGCCGGTCGGCACGAGCGCGCGTTTTCCGGGCGCCAGCGTCAGCGGCGCTTCGATCTCGACGGCGGCGCGCAGGTCCATGCCGGCAGCACCTGCGGTCTCGTAGGCGGGGAGCTCGATTTCCGCGCCATGCGGCAGGCGGACGAGGGAAAGGGTGGGCTTCGAAGGGGCGTGCGCGTTCATGGCGCCCATAAGCCGTGCCGTCGCTTTCACCGTCAATTGCATCTTCCCGACGGAGACTGTAAAGACGCGGCAACTCACAGGATATTGCAGAAAATGGCCGAAACCCTTGCCGAGGCGGTCTCCCGCCGCCGCACCTTCGCGATCATCGCGCACCCGGACGCTGGTAAAACCACCCTCACCGAAAAGCTCCTTCTGTTCGGCGGCGCCATCCAGCTTGCCGGCGAAGTGAAGGCGAAGAAGGATCGCATCCAGACCCGTTCGGACTGGATGAAGATCGAGCGCGAACGCGGCATCTCGGTCGTGACCTCGGTGATGACCTTCGAGTATGACGGCAACGTCTTCAATATTCTCGATACGCCCGGCCACGAAGACTTCGCCGACGACACCTACCGCACCCTGACGGCGGTGGATGCGGCCGTCATGGTCATCGACGCGGCCAAGGGTATCGAACCGCGCACGCTAAAACTCTTCGAGGTTTGTCGCTTGCGCGACATCCCGATCATCACTTTCGTCAACAAGATGGACCGTGAGAGCCGCGATTCCTTCGAGATCCTCGACGAGGTCGAGGAGAAGCTGGCGCTCGATACCGCGCCGATCACCTGGCCGGTCGGCCGCTCGAAGACCTTCTGCGGCTCCTTCCACCTCGCCGAAGGCACGTTCCGCGGCTCCGATAAGCAGGTGCAGCCGACGAAGATCGACGACCCTGCGGTCGTTGCCAAGAACCTGCCGGAAAACGAGCGCGAGACCTTCATCGAGGAACTCGAGCTTGCCCGCGGGGTCTGCCGACCGTTCGATCGGCAGGCCTTCCTCGAAGGCCACATGACGCCGGTCTTTTTCGGCTCGGCGCTGCGCAATTTCGGCGTACGCGATCTGATCAACGCGCTCGGCGCCATCGCGCCGCCGCCGCGTGACCAGATTGCCGACGTGCGCAAGGTGCATGCGGCCGAAGACAAGATGACGGCCTTCGTCTTCAAGATCCAGGCGAACATGGACCCGAACCATCGCGACCGCATCGCCTTTGCCCGCGTCTGCTCCGGCATGCTGGAGCGCGGCATGAAGGTGCGCCTTGCCCGTACGGGCAAGCAGATCGGCCTGTCGGCGCCGCAGTTCTTCTTTGCCTCGCAGCGCCAGCTGGCCGACACGGCCTATGCCGGCGACGTGGTGGGTATTCCCAACCACGGCACGCTGCGCATCGGCGATACGCTGACCGAAGGCGAGGCGCTGGTCTTCGAAGGCGTGCCGAACTTCGCGCCGGAAATTCTCCGCCGCGTGCGGCTGGAAGACGCGATGAAGGCGAAGAAGCTGAAGGAGGCGCTCCAGCAGATGGCGGAAGAGGGCGTCGTGCAGCTCTTCTCGCCGGAAGACGGTTCGCCCGCCATCGTCGGCGTCGTTGGCGCGCTACAGCTTGATGTCTTGAAGGAGCGGCTTCAGGGAGAATACGGCCTGCCCGTCTCCTTCGAAATGTCGCGCTTCTCCGTCTGCCGCTGGATTTCTTCGGACAATCCCGCCGAGCTGGAAAAATTCGTCACCCAGCGCCGCGGCGATATTGCCCGCGACCTTGATGGCGATCCGGTGTTCCTGGCGCAGGATTCTTTCTCGTTGCGCTACGAGTCGGAGCGCTATCCGGCGATCAAGATGGTCGCCATCAAGGAATACCACGTCGCCAAGGCGTGATTGGCCCATGGTGATTGAACGGGTGCACCTGTCACTTTCGGCGTGACAGGTGCTGCGGCATTTGCGAAAACCTGCCCCGAGACAGGGGCGTCCGCCGTAAGGCGGGCTGAGAAGCACCCTTTGAACCTGAACCGGATCATGCCGGCGGAGGGAGTCGACTGGGTGCTGCCCGTCTGCTGCCTTCGTCGCGAGGAGGCGCGTTGACTGAGGCGATTGCAAACATTCTCTCGATCGCGGGCTCCGACCCTTCGGGCGGCGCCGGCATCCAGGCCGACCTCAAGACCTTTGCCGCCCGCGGCACCTATGGCATGGCGGTGCTGACCGCTTTGACGGCACAGAACACGCAGGGCGTCTCCGGCGTGCACCTCGTGCCTCCCGCCTTCGTCGCGGCGCAGATTTCGGATATTTTTGGCGACATTCGCGTGCATGCGGTGAAGATCGGCATGATCGCCTCGGCGGAAATCGCCGAGGCTGTCGCCAGGGCACTTTCGTCGCGTCGCGGGCTGCCGATCGTGGTGGATCCGGTGATGGTTGCGAAGGGTGGGGCATCCCTGCTGGAGAGCCAGGCCGTCGAGGCGCTGACGCGGCGCCTGCTGCCGCTTGCGACCGTGCTGACCCCCAACCTGCCGGAGGCGGCCGCGTTGCTCGGCGAGCCGGAGGCGATCGACCGCGCGGGAATGGAAGATCAGGCGAAGCGCTTGCTGGCGCTCGGCCCGAAGGCCGTGCTTTTGAAGGGTGGCCACCTGCCGGGTGGGCAAAGCCCCGATGTGCTTGCGACGACCGACGGGCAACGCTGGTTCGAGGGTGTGCGCGTGCTGACGCGCAACACCCACGGCACCGGTTGCTCGCTGTCGAGTGCGATCGCGGCGGAGCTTGGCAAGGGCAAGCCGCTTGCGGATGCCGTTGCCACCGCGAAGAGCTTCATCGCCGGCGCGGTGCGCACCTCGGATGCCCTTGCCGTTGGCTCCGGCCACGGACCGCTTCATCACTTCCACGCGCTCTGGACCTGATCGTCAGCGGTCTGCCAGTGCGAGCCGCAGGCCCATGAGGCCAAGGGCGGCCGCAAAGCTGCGCTGCGTCCAGACCATGATCTTTGGCCGGCTAAGGACCTGGTGTCGAAACCCTGCGGCAAGCGCGCCGTAGAGGGCGAAGACCAGGAAAGTGAGCAGCATGAAGATGCCGCCGAGAAAGAGCATTTGCGCCGTGGCGTCCGATGCGTCTGCCGGCACGAATTGCGGCAGGAATGCCAGAAAGAACAGCGAGAGTTTCGGGTTGAAGATATTGGTGAGGATGCCCTTTCGCACGATGCGAAGCGCGCGTTCGGCAGGTGCCTTTTCGTCCGCGATATCCAGCGCATTGCTATCCTTCAGCAGGCTCCACGCGATGAACAGAAGATAGGCGACGCCGATATAGCGCAGCACCTCGAAGGCAAGCGCGCTGGCATGCAGAACCGCGGCAAGGCCGACGACGCTGGCGAGGATATGCGGAATGATGCCGAGCGTGCAGCCGAAGGCGGCGAGCAGCCCGGCGCGAAAACCGCCGCTGATGCCGAGCGCCAGCGTGTAGATCACGCCGGTGCCCGGCAGCAGGATGACGACGAGCGAGGTAATAAGGAATTCAGTGGTCATGGCAGGTCCCGTGCATAGGAGGAGGTTGCAGGGGACACCGGAAGGGTATGATTGGTCTTGAACGAAATTGCAGGTTCAGGCGCTTGCGGCGAGATAGGCGCCGGGCGTGTAGCCGTAGCGGCGCGTAAAATTGCGCGTCATATGGCTCTGGTCGGCAAAACCCGCGGCAATCGCCACCTCGGCAAGCGCGGTGCCGCGTGAAATCATCCGCCGGGCGAGCTCGGTGCGGCGCTGGAGCAGATAGGCATGCGGCGTGAGGCCGGTGATGCGGGCGAAGTCGCGCACCAGACGGAAGCGGCCGAGCCCGCTTTCTGCGGCAAGCTCTTCGAGGGTGATCACGGAGGCGGGGTCGCTATCGAGGCGGTCGCGGGCGCGGTTGACGCGCGATGCGGCAGCGCTGCTGCTGTTCGGCGCCCGTTCCCGCAACACGGCTGCGAGCAGCATTAACAGGTGTTCGTCACGGCCGATGGACGTGGTGTGACGATCCAGCAGCGCGGTGAGGGCGGCGGCGGCGAGGCCCGCAATACGGCCATCCTCCAGCACGGGCGCATAAAACTCCTCGCGCGGCCGGCCTTCAAAAATGTCATCTGCAGCGGCGGCAACGACAGCCGGCTGTATATAGAGCATGCGCCAGGCGCGCGGGGCGTCGCCAAGCGGCGCGCCGTCATGCACCTCGCCGGGATTGACGGTGATGGTGTTGCCGGCTTCGGCCTCCACCATGCCGCGCCCGCTTGCCGATTTCTGCGCGCCGCGCTCGATCATGCCGACGCCATAGGCGTCATGGCTGTGGCGTGCAAAGACGTGGCTGCTTTCGGCGATCACCGCCTCGATGCCGTCTATACCCGTCCGCAAAATCTGGAAGTGCCCGGTCGCCATGGTTCAGTCCCGCTGCTCGGGCGGAAGGGCCGCCGTTTCGCCGAACCAGTTCATGGCGGACGCACACCAGCTCTGGCGCTTCGGCCTCAGGGCGGCCCGCTGATTGATGCTGCCCCAGCGGATGCCCCAGGTGTCAGCATCCTCGTCCGTGCCGGTGACGAAAAGCGGCGAGCCGCATTGGGCGCAGAAATATTGCAGGCGCTTCCGGCCGCTTTCCGCCGTCTTGACGTAGAGTTTCGGCGGGTTGCCGGTGAGGGTCACGGCCTCGCACGGCGCGCTGACGGTCACGCGATAGGGCGAGCCGGTCAGCCGCTGGCAGTCCGTGCAATGGCAGATCGAAACGGCGTCCGGGTCGATCTCGGCCGTATAGGTCACGTCGCCGCAATGGCATTGCCCGTCGATGCGCATGGTGCGTCCTTCCCTTGTCGTGAGAGGATAGGCCCTCACGTCGCACCGTCAACAGGATGACCACGCTGTTCCGCCGGAAACTGCCGGCAGGCCGCATTGTCATCAGAATGACACGCATGGTTTCGGCCCGTTTACATTCGTTAACGCATTTTTACCCATTTGCGTTGAAAATCAGGGCAGTGCCATGGTTAATGCGTCTGGTCAAACACCGGTTCGTGCCGGTCTTCGAAAGCGAGAATAGCGTCATGTGCCGTTGGGCAGCCTATCGCGGAGAGCCGCTTTATCTCGAGGAACTGGTGTCCTCGCCGGCTCACTCGCTGATCGAACAATCCCATTGCGCCACGCGCGCCAAGACGTCCACCAATGGCGACGGTTTCGGCATTGCCTGGTACGGCGAGCGCCCGGAGCCCGGCCGCTACCGCGATATCCTGCCCGCCTGGTCCGACTGCAATCTCCGAAGTATCGCGCGCCAGGTCCGCTCGCCGCTTTTCCTCGCCCATGTGCGCGCGGCAACGGGCGGCGGCACACGGCGCGACAATTGCCATCCCTTCGTCAACGGCATCTGGTCCTTCATGCACAACGGCCAGATCGCGGATTTCGAGCACCTGCGCCGGCCGCTCGAAACCATGCTCGACAACGACCTCTACAATGCCCGCACGGGCTCGACGGATTCGGAGCTGCTCTTCCTGCTGGCGCTGCAATTCGGCCTGGCTCGCGATCCACTCGGCGCGATGGCGGAGACGATCGCCTTCGTCGAGCGCCTTGCCGCGCATCTGGAGCGCCGCGTGCTCGTGCGTTTCACCGCTGCCTTCACCGATGGCGACCAGCTTTATGCCGTGCGTTATGCGACGGACTACGCCGCCCCGACGCTCTATGCAGCACCGATGGGGGAAACCGGCGGCTACTGCCTCGTTTCCGAACCACTGAACGACGACACGGAAGCCTGGGTGGAAATCCCGGATGGCAGTGCCGTGGTGCTCGGCGAAAACGGTGTTGACGTGCGCATCTTCACGCCCGCCGGCCGGCCGGCGAGCACGATGGACGCGAAGCTCGCCCTCGTCAAATAAGCCGCTCCGCGATCCAGCCGGCAAGGCGGCCGGCGACGTCTTCCTTCGACAGGTCCGGCCATTGCTCGACCCCGGCTGCGGTGATCAGCTTCACGCTGTTGCGCGTGCCGCCCATGATGCCGGTTTCCGGCGAAACGTCGTTGGCGACGATAAGATCGGCACCCTTCTTCTGAAGTTTTACCCGTCCGTTTTTCTCGACATCCTGCGTCTCGGCGGCAAAGCCGACGACGACCTTCGGGCGTTTTGCATGGTGGCCGACGGTCTTCAGGATGTCCGGGTTTTCCGCCAGCATCAGCGGCGGCGGGCCTTCGCCCGGCTGCTTCTTGATCTTTTCTGCGTTCGGCGTCGCGACGCGCCAGTCGGCGACGGCCGCAACCATCACCGCGATGTCCGCCGGCAGCGCGCCAAGCACCGCCTGCAGCATCTCGTCCGCCCGTTCCACCTTGATGACGGTGACACCCGGCGGATCGGCGAGTGTGACAGGCCCGGAGACGAGCGTCACCTGCGCACCAAGCCGGGCAAGGGCGGCGGCGATGGCATGGCCCTGCCGGCCGGAAGAACGGTTGGCGATGTAGCGCACCGGGTCGATCGGCTCATGCGTCGGGCCGGAGGTGACGATGGCGGTGCGGCCGGAAAGCGGCCTGGCTCCGCCGTCGAGCAGGCCTTCGGCGGCGGCAACGATTTCCAAGGGTTCGGCCATGCGGCCGAGGCCAGCCTCGCCGCCCTCCGCCATCTCGCCGGCATTGGGGCCGATGAAGGCGATGCCATCCTTGCGCAACGTTGCGACATTGCGGCGTGTCGCGGGGTGCGACCACATTTTCGGGTTCATGGCGGGCGCCAGCAGCACCGGGCGATCGGTGGCGAGCAGCAGGGTGGAGGCGAGGTCGTCGGCAAGGCCGTTCGCCATCTTGGCCATCAGGTCGGCGGTGGCGGGGGCGACGATGATGAGGTCGCAGTCGCGCGCCAGCCTTATATGCCCGACATCCTGCTCGTCCTCGCGCGAGAAGAGATCCGTATAGACATGGCCGGCCGACAGCGCGCCGACGGCAAGCGGCGTCACGAACTCTCGGGCACCGGCGGTCATAACAGGCCGCACCTCCGCGCCCCGTTCCCGTAGGCGCCGGATCAGGTCTAGGCTCTTATAGGCGGCGATGCCGCCGGAGATGACGAGGAGGATGCGTTTTCCTGCAAGCGGCATGGCGGGTCCTGAACGCGTGAGGCACATGGATACCCTCGGGGAGGGCGGTCATTCCCTCCTACCCCGTTGCCGTGGCATTTCCAAGTCTGCGCCGGCCGCGAACGCCTCAGTGGCAGACCTTGATCTTCTTGATGATGACATTGCCGTAGTAATCGTACTTCTTGACCTTCTTCCAGAAACACTTCGGTTTGTGGCCGTAGTAGTGCGTGGCGAGGTCGACGAGGCCGGCTGGCCGGATCGTCGCGGCGTCCGGCATCCTGCCGGCAAAGGCCGGTGCGGCGAAGGCGACGAGGGACAAGGCTGCGATGGTGGCGGATATCATGATCTTGCGCATGTACGGCTCCCCTTTGGCCCTTGGAGAATACGGTCTTGCAGTGCAAAGCGCCGGTTGTTCCGGCTTTGCTAAAATACCACGATCGCGAGCCGACGGGAACTGCCGGCGCGGGCCAACAAGGGGGTGTTCTTCCGTCAGGCGCCTTCGTCGGGAATGTTCAGCACATGGCCGCAGGCCTTGCAGTGCACCGCGTCAGCATCATGGCGCGACAGGCCGCATTGCGGACAGGGGAATGTCACCTTATAGGGCCGCACGATCGCCTGGGCGAGCCGCACGAAAAGCGAAATGCCGACGATCATGGTGACGATGGAGGTAAGCTTGCCGAGCGTGCCGGGCAATACGATGTCGCCGAAGCCGGTGGTCGTGACCGTCGCGACGGAAAAATAGAGCGCATCGACGAAGCCCGCAAAACCGTCTTCGCCGTAGAAGAAGTTGCTGTAGACGAAGCCGGTAACGAGGAAGAGGAAGACCAGAAAGTTTACGCAGGCCTGGATGACGTCTTCCTTGTCACCATGCCCCAGCCGCCGCAGCGTCAGCGTGACGAGCTTGCTCTGGCTGATCGTCCAGATCCGCAGCACGCGCAGGAACGCGAAATTGTGCAGCTGGTTGGGAAACAGCAGCGTGCCGAGCACGACGATGTCCACCCAGGTCATCGGCCGCATCGCCCAGTAGCGCAGGTTCGGCGCGATCAGCGCGCGTGCGCCGAGCTCGAAGGCGATGACGAGCGCAATGGCGTAGTCGACGATGATGTAGGCGGGACCTTTGCGCAAATACGGCCCCAGGATGAAGAAACAAAGGATCGCGATATCGACAAGGAGCATCGCGACCTGGAAACGAACAGCCTCGCGGTCCCGCCCGAAATAGAGCCCGCGCAGTTGCCGGCGCAACCGTTCGATGAAGGGTGGCGGTTCGGTTATGCTGAGCGGTTCGTCGATCATGCGGGAGAGACTAGCGCCCGCCCGGTGCCGGTCAAGCGCTCGCCGTCCTTTAGCTGACCTGCCAGGCGATGTAGGCGAGTATCGCGGCGATGGCCCAGAGCGCCAAGCGGCCGGAGCGGCTGTGGCGGGCTTCGGAGCGGCCGATCGCTTCGGCGGTCTCGGGGTCGAAACGCAGGCCTTTTTCGGCCATGGAGGAGAATTCCTGCGACAGCATTTCCGCCTTGGCGGCAATCTGCGGGGCAGCTTCTGCGAGCCGGAGTGCTGCGTGCGCGCCGTCGCGCAGGTCCGTCAGAATGCGTTTCGGGCCGAGATTGTCGCGGATCCAGTCGCCGACGACGCCTTCGGAGGCCTTCCACATGTTGAAGCGCGGGTTGAGCGTGCGCGACACGCCTTCCACCACCACCATCGTCTTCTGCAGCATGACGAGTTCGGTGCGGGTCTCCATGTCGAAGAGTTCCGTTACTTCGAACAGCAGCGTCAAAAGCTTCGCCATGGAGATGGTCTCGGCCGGCTGGCCGTGGATCGGTTCGCCGATGGCGCGGATCGCCTGGGCGAAGCTCGCCGTATTGTGGTGGGAGGGCACGTAGCCCGCCTCGAAATGCACATTTGCGACGCGCTGGTAGTCGCGGGTAATGAAGCCGAAGAGGATTTCGGCGAGGAAGCGGCGTTCCTTCTTGCCGAGCCGTCCGACGATACCCATGTCGACGGCGACGATCACGCCCTGCGGATCGACGAAGAGATTGCCCTGGTGCATGTCGGCATGGAAGAAGCCGTCACGCAACGTGTGGCGCAGGAAGGACTGGATCAGCGTATCGGCGAGCTTGTCGAGGTCGAAGCCGGCGGCGCGCAGGCCTTCGACATCCGACATTTTTGTTCCGTCGATCCATTCCATGGTGACGACGTCGCGACCCGTGCGCTCCCAGTCGACTGTCGGCACGCGAAAGCCGGGGTCGTCCTTGGTGTTTTCGCCAAGCTCGGAAAGGGCCGCGGCTTCCAGGCGAAGGTCCATTTCGATCTTCGTCGTCTGCTCCAGCGTGCGCGTCACCTCGACCGGCTTCAGCCGGCGCGTGTTGGGCAGGATCTTTTCCTGAAGTCTGGCGGCGGCATACATCGCCTCCAGGTCATGGCCGAAACGCTGGCGCACGCCGGGGCGGATGACTTTGACGGCGACGCGGTGCTCGCCATTCGCGTCGCGCACGATTGCCGGATGGACCTGCGCGATGGAGGCGGCGGCGACCGGATCGCCGAATTCGACATAGAGGTCATCGAGCGTGCGGCCGAGCGAACCCTCCACCGTGGCAACCGCCGCCTCGCGCGGAAAGGTCGCCATGCGGTCCTGAAGGGCGGACAGTTCCACGGCGATCTCGGCGCCGACGACGTCCGGCCGGGTCGCCAGGAACTGGCCCATCTTCACATAGGAGGGGCCGAGGCGCTCGATGGCGCGGGCGAGGCGATCACCGCGGTCTTCGCGAGAGGCCTTACGACGGGCGAAGAGGCCGGCAACGCCGTGTGCCATGCGGGCAAGCGGCGGCATGCCTTCGGTCGGAAACGCCGAGACGACGCCTTCGCGCACGAGGACCCAGCCCACGCGGGCAAGGCGAAGATAGGCGCCGAAAACGCTCATGCGGGACGATTATCCATGCGAGGGGGAAGGGCCATGCTCAGAGCTTCCAGCCCGAATGCAAGGCCGCGATACCGCCTGTGTAATTGGTGAAATTGACGCGCGAGAAGCCGGCCGTGCGGATCATCGCGGCAAAATCCTGCTGGTTCGGGAACTTGCGGATCGATTCCACGAGATACTGATAGGGCTCCGCTTCGCCGGTGATCATCTTGCCGAATTGCGGGATCGCCTTGAACGACCAGGTTTCGTAAAACTTGTCGAGCAGCGGCATCTCCACTTCGGAGAATTCCAGCACGAGCAGCCGGCCGCCGCGTTTCAACACGCGATAGGCTTCCGACAGCGCCACGTCGATGCGTGGCACGTTGCGGATGCCAAACGCGATCGTATAGGCGTCGAAGGTGCCATTATCGAAGGGCAGTTCCTCGGCATTGGCCTCGACGAAGTCGAGATTGGCCGAAAGCCCCTTCTTCGCCGCGCGGTCGGCACCGACGCCGAGCATCGAACCGTTGATGTCGAGCACGGTGGCGTGCGCCAGGCGGTCGGAGGCCTCCACGATGCGGAAGGCGATGTCGCCAGTGCCGCCGGCGACGTCCAGCACATTGTAGGACGGATCCTTGCGCGGATTGAGGCTGGCGATCATCGAGTCCTTCCAGGCCCGGTGCAGGCCGGCGGACATGACGTCGTTCATGATGTCGTAGCGCTTGGCGACCTTGTGGAAGACGTCGTTGACGAGCGCCTGCTTTTCGCCCTCGGCCACCTGGCGAAAGCCGTAGGAGGTTTCCATGCCGCCGTCCGCGGATGTGCGCTGTTCCGTCATCATCGTCTCCATGGGCCGGTCTGTCGCAGCCGAATTGCCGCAAAGACCATAGCGAATTGGCATTGGCCGCGCTATCTGAGCACCGAACCCGGCATTCGAGTGTCGATGCGCTCGCGTATATAGGACATAGATTGCCGGGAGGGAAATGCCCGACCGCGGCAAATGCGCCCAAGGTTAAAGCGACTTCAAGGAGTGGAACATGCCGGAATTGCCGGAAGTGGAAACGGTGAAGCGTGGCCTCGCCCCCGTCATGGAAGGGTCACGGATCCGTCGCGCGGAACTGCGCCGTCCGGATCTGCGTTTTCCCTTCCCGCCGGCCTTTTCCGAGGCGCTCGAAGGCCGCCATGTGGTCTCGCTCGGCCGGCGCGCCAAATATCTGCTGATCGACCTCGAAGGCGGCGACGTGGTGATTGCCCATCTCGGCATGTCCGGCTCGTTCAGGGTCGAGGGGAACGAGGTTCCCGCCGAGACCCCCGGCGATTTCCAGATGCCGCGCAGCAAGGACCAGCGCCACGACCACGTCGTCTTCCATCTGGAAACGCCGTACGGCGAGCGCCGCGTCATCTACAACGATCCGCGCCGCTTCGGTTTCATGGATCTTGCCCGCCGCGAGGATCTCGCCGGCCACGCCTTCTTCCGCGATCTCGGCGCCGAGCCGACCGGCAATACGCTCGATGCCGATTACATCGCGGCAAAGTTCCGGGGGCGCCAGACGCCGCTGAAGGCCGCCCTGCTCGACCAGAAGAACATTGCCGGCCTCGGTAACATCTATGTGTGCGAGGCGCTGTGGCGGTCGCACCTGTCGCCGGAACGGCTGGCGGGCTCGCTGGTCACGGCGACTGGCAAGCCGAAGAAGGAGTTGCTCGCGTTGACACAGTCGATCCGCGAGGTGATTGCCGATGCTATTGAGGCCGGCGGCTCGACGCTGCGCGACCATATCCGCGCCGACGGATCGCTCGGCTACTTCCAGCATTCCTTTTCCGCCTATGACCGCGAAAAGCAGCCTTGCCGCACGCCCGGCTGCACGGGCACGATCGGCCGCATCGTGCAGAGCGGCCGCTCGACCTTTTACTGTGCTGCCTGCCAGAAGTAGAACAATGCCGGAAAGTGCGCATTGTCCGGCAAAACTGAGGAGAGAGACATGACTTATGAAACCCTGCTGGTGGAGACGCGCGGACGCGTCGGTCTCATCACGCTGAACCGGCCACAGGCGCTGAACGCGCTGAACCGCCAGCTGCTGGAAGAACTGAAGGGCGTGCTTGCCGGCTTCGAGGCCGATGCCGGCATCGGCGCCATCGTCATCACCGGTTCGGAAAAGGCGTTTGCCGCCGGGGCCGACATCAAGGAGATGCAGCCCTACGGCTTTGCGCAGGCCATGCTGGAGGACCTCGCCGCCGGCTGGGACGACGTGGCGGGCTGCCGCAAGCCGATGATCGCCGCCGTCAGCGGTTTTGCGCTCGGCGGCGGCTGCGAGCTCGCCATGATGTGCGATTTCATCATCGCGTCCGAAACCGCGAAATTCGGCCAGCCGGAAATCACGCTCGGCGTCATTCCCGGCATGGGCGGCACGCAGCGACTGACGCGTGCGCTCGGCAAATCGAAGGCGATGGACCTTTGCCTGACAGGCCGGCTGATGGATGCGGCCGAAGCCGAGCGCTCCGGTCTTGTCGCCCGCGTGGTGGCGCCGGAGAAGCTTATGGAAGAGGCGCTGGCCGCCGCGGAGAAGATTGCCGGCTTCTCGCTCACCGCCGCCATGATGGCCAAGGAGGCCGTGGGCCGCGCCTACGAGACCGTGTTGTCGGAAGGCATGCAGGCCGAGCGCCGGCTGTTCCACGCGCTCTTCGCGACCGAGGACCAGAAGGAGGGCATGGCGGCCTTCATCGAGAAGCGCAAGCCCGTCTTCCGCCACCGGTGAGTGGCTTCAAGGTAGCCGGGCGGCGTTTCTTGCAGAATCCGCGTTGACGTCATCGCGGTTTCCAGCTATACGCCGCCCACAGTTTGGAAAGCCGAATTCTGAGGTTTTCCGATATTGCTCCCGAATTGCTATGATGACAGGTCGCAGTGACCCGGCACGGCGAGGGCGGAGTTTGTGTCAGATTTCTGAAGAGAGGCATACATGGCCAATACAACCTCGGCAAAGAAGGCGACCCGCAAGATCGCCGCGCGTACAGCAGTCAACAAGTCGCGCCGCTCGCGCGTCCGCAACTTCATCCGCAAGGTCGAAGAGGCTATCGCCTCTGGTGACCAGACGCAGGCCGCCGCCGCTCTGAAGGCTGCCCAGCCGGAACTGATGCGTGCCGCCACCCGCGGTGTGTTCCATTCCAACACAGCATCCCGCAAGGTCTCGCGCCTGGCGAGCCGCGTTAAGACGATGACGGTCTGATCTGATCAGACTCATCGAGCTATGCAATATTAGAAAAAGCCCGGCGCTTGCGCCGGGCTTTTCTTTGTTTTTTCGACCTCGCTATGGTTAATGTGCAAGGCTCGATCGTGTCAAAAGCGTGACGAGAAAAATCCTTTAAATTCAGTTAGTTGCCGGAGGTTATCCCGTTCTGGCGGCCTTTCGTTACGAGAGTTTGACGGCAATTTGAGTCAAGCGAATTTTTATTTTTTCGGTTTTTCCGGCCTCCCGGAAAGGGTCCAAAAACAAAGCCATTGATTCCTAACGGATTCTCCTCCGACGGGCTGATTCCGAGTCAGGAAGCACCTTGCGAGTCAACGCCCGGCCCTTAATTTTGCGTAAAATTCGTGATTGATCTTGGTGCATGATCCTGCCTAAATGGTTTCCACAGGGGGCGCGGACACAGCCTAAAAATGATTACCGACAAGACTGTCTTTCGAGGCAGCGGTGATTGTTCTGTCCCTTGTAACGGAGCGGTTCCGCTTCGTAAATTCATCAAACCGGCGATGCTTACCCCAGATGCCTACCGGCAATCTGGCGAAGGCTTTTTGTGGCCTTTGGTTGCACCGGTTACGGGTCGCGAGGACGGCCTGATGAAAAGGAGAAGAACTTGCCGGACGCTCGACGAGGGAGCGGGCGGCAAGGATCACAGACGGGGCTGCGGATCGGGCATGACACCAGATCCCGCCGACCTGACATGTGTTTGAGAAAAAGGATTGCGTCGGTGTAGGGGGCCGACGTGATCGGGGCTCCAGATTCCGGACCGGGCGATGGCTCGGCACGGCCGGGAAATGGCAAACATGAAAGGCGTCGGCAGGAATGCCGACGTGGCGAAGGAAGCATGAAAGGCGGCAAGATGCAGATGAATACGGCCACGAAGGCCCGGGCATTCGCAAACGGGGAAAATGCACTGAAAATGCTCCCGCAAGAAGGAGCGCAGACAGTGGCGGGGGTTCCATCCGAGATGAAACAAGACGCGATTTTCGAGCGGGTTAGTACGCGCCTGAAGGCGCAGGTCGGCCCGGACGTTTTCGCGAGCTGGTTCGGTCGGCTGAAGCTCCATTCGGTCTCCAAGAGTGTCGTGCGCCTTTCGGTGCCCACGACCTTTCTGAAGTCCTGGATCAACAACCGCTATCTCGACCTCATCACCAGCCTGTTCCAGCATGAGGATGCGGAAATCCTCAAGGTGGAAGTCCTGGTGCGCACAGCGACCCGTGGCATTCGTCCGGGATCTGTCGATGAGGCCATTGTCGAACAGCCTGCACCGCAGGCCCAGCCGCGCCGTTCGGCCGGTGGCCCGCAGACGGTGGCAAGTGCTGCTGCAACGGTTGCAGCCTCGGCTCAGCCGCGTGTCCAGCACAGTGGTCCGCTCTTCGGCTCGCCGCTCGACCAGCGTTACACGTTCGATGCTTTCGTTGAAGGCACCTCGAACCGCGTGGCCCTTGCCGCGGCCCGCACCATTGCGGAAGCCGGTGCCGGCGCCGTGCGCTTCAATCCGCTGTTCATCCATTCGAGCGTCGGCCTCGGCAAGACGCACCTTCTGCAGGCGATCGCGCTCGGGGCTCTTTCGAGCGCCCGCAACCCGCGCGTCGTCTATCTGACGGCCGAATATTTCATGTGGCGTTTCGCAACCGCGATCCGCGACAATGATGCGCTCTCCCTCAAGGAGACGCTGCGCAACATCGATCTTCTGATCATCGATGACATGCAGTTCCTGCAGGGCAACTCGATCCAGAACGAGTTCTGTCATCTGCTCAACATGCTGCTCGATTCCGCCAAGCAGGTCGTGGTCGCCGCCGACCGTGCGCCGTGGGAGCTGGAATCGCTCGATCCGCGTGTGCGCTCCCGTCTCCAGGGCGGCGTTGCCATCGAGATGGAAGCGCCGGACTATGAGATGCGCCTCGAAATCCTCAAGCGCCGGCTCGCCGTCGCCCAGCAGGAAGACCACACGCTCGATATCTCGCCCGAAATTCTGAGCCACGTTGCGCGCAACATCACGGCCAGCGGTCGCGAATTGGAAGGCGCCTTCAACCAGCTGCTCTTCCGGCTCTCCTTCGAGCCGAACCTGACAATCGAGCGTGTCGACGAACTGCTCAGCCATCTCGTCGCCGCCGGCGAGCCACGCCGCGTGCGCATCGAAGACATCCAGCGCGTCGTTGCGAAACACTACAACGTGTCGCGTCAGGAACTGGTCTCGAACCGCCGCACGCGCGTCATCGTCAAGCCGCGCCAGATCGCCATGTATCTGTCGAAAACGCTGACGCCGCGTTCCTTCCCGGAAATCGGCCGCCGTTTTGGCGGACGCGATCATACGACCGTGCTGCACGCCGTGCGCAAGATCGAGGACCTGATCTCGGGTGACACCAAGCTCAGCCACGAGATCGAGCTGCTGAAGCGCCTGATCAACGAATAGGCGCTTCGATCGCCATAGAATGCATGAACGCTGTGCACGGTCTTCGGACGGCACGGCGTTCTGCTTTTGGCAGGCACATGAGGCCGCGGCATGAATCTCCTCGTCACCTACATGGAATTGCTCGCGCAGCCATCGGGCGCGGTAGCCCATCCGGCACCCTCCACCAATCTGGAGATCCATGCCGAGCATCTGGCGGTGGAAGACTATCTGTCGCTCTATCGCGCCATCGGTGAGCCGCTCACCTGGGACCTCCGTCTTCGCATGCCGGTGGAGGAGGTCGCGCAGTTCCTGTCCGCCCCGTCCACGCGCACCTTCATCCTGAGAGAGGAGGGGCAGCCGGTCGGCCTTTGTGAATTCGACGCCGCCGAGGCCGAGGATATCGAGCTTACGCATTTCGGCCTGGTTCCGGCGGCCTATGGCCGACGGCTCGGGCCTTTCCTGCTCGCGAATGCGCTGCATGCGGTCTGGCGCGCGGGAACACGGCGTATCTGGCTCCATACCGACACGAATGATCATCCGAAGGCACAGGCGGTTTACGCCCGGGCGGGATTCAAGACCTACATGCAGCGGATGGAAGACTTTCCGGATTGAGCCGGTTTCCTGTCCTCGGTCAGCTTCCGCGCACTGCGCGGGCCTCATCCGTCAGCCATTGCCGCAGCGCCGTGACCGCTGGCCGGTCGAGGGCGCCCGGCGGGTAGACGATGTAATAGGCAAGACCCGTCGAGACGCCCCGTGAAAAGGGCGCGACGAGCCGACGCTCCTGAATTTCGCGCGCCACCAGCGAGAGCCGTACCAGCCCGACGCCATCACCCGCCTTCACCGCCTCGATTGCGCCGTTGCTGTCGTTGAAGACGGGGCCGCGCATGGCGTCGATTTCGGTCACGCCCATCGCCTCCAGCCAGAGCCGCCAGTCCTGCCGGTGCACGTCGTGGATCAGTACGTGGTTTCTGAGATCGTCGGGGGTGTCGAGCGGCCGGGTCTCGCGCAGCGCCGGCGCGATGACCGGCACAAGGTTGTCGTCGAGCAGGCGTTCGCTGACGAGGCCCTCGTAGCGGCCAAAACCGTGGCGGATCGCGATATCGACGCCGTCCCGCACGAAATCGACCAGGCGGTTCGAGGCACTGATCCGAATGTCGACGCCAGGCATGCGCTCCTCGAAATTCGGCAGTCGCGGCACGAGCCATTGCGCCGCGAAGGTCGGCGTGCAGCTGATCGACAGCGTCGCGGGCCGGGCGCGGGCCAGCAGTTCCTCGGTCGCCTCACGCATCAGCCGGAAAGCTGAGCGCATGGCCTTGAAATAGCCCTCGCCATCCTCCGTCAGCCGGAGCTGCCGCGGCAGCCGGCCGAACAGGCGCACGCCAAGCGCTTGCTCGAGATCCCGGATCTGCAGGCTCACCGCACCGGGCGTGACGTTGAGCTCGCCGGCAGCGAGCGTGACGCTCAAATGGCGTGCCGTCGCCTCGAAGGCGCGCAGGCCGGACAGGGAAGGAAGGCGGCTGCTCATGATTTAGTTTTCCTCGCTGTTTCCCCGAAATATGATCGTTTGTACGAAGCGAAAAGACGGGGAATTATAGCGTCAACGCCGGGTTTTGGCACTCGGATATCCCGCTTGATTTAGAAAAAATCGCTTAGGAGGCCGTTATGGCGAACCGCTACATGACCACCACCGAATGGGGCCTGCTCATCGCCTTGTCGATCCTCTGGGGCGGCTCGTTCCTGTTCAACGGCATTCTTGTGCGTGAGCTGCCGACGCTCACCATTGTTGCCGCGCGTGTGGCGCTGGCGGCCATAGTCCTCTGGACCATCGTTCGTCTCTCCGGCCACGCCATTCCGCGCAGCAAGGAGGTCTGGCTCGCCTTCCTCGGCATGGGCGTGCTCAACAACATCATTCCCTTTTCGCTGATCGTCTGGGGGCAGACGCATATCGCGAGCGGCCTCGCGTCGATCCTCAACGCCACAACGCCGCTCTTCGCCGTGATCGCCGCCCATCTGCTGACGCAGGATGAGAAGATGACGGGAGGCAGGTTGGTCGGCGTGCTCGTCGGCTTTGCCGGTGTCGCGCTGATGATCGGTCCCTCGGTGCTCTCCGATCTTGGCACGAACGTGCTGGCGCAGCTCGCTGTGCTGGGCGGCGCCGTCTCCTATTCGATTGCCGGCATCTTCGGCCGCCGCTTCCGCAGCATGGGCCTGCCGCCGCTGCTGCCGGCCGCAGGGCAGGTGACGACGTCGGCGCTGCTGATGCTGCCTGTGGCCCTGGTGGTCGATCGGCCGTGGACACTCGCGATGCCATCCGCGGAAGCATGGGCGGCCCTCTTCGGCCTCGCCTTCCTCGCCACCGCGCTCGCCTATGTCATCTTCTTCCGCATTCTCGCAACGGCGGGGGCAACGAACCTGATGCTCGTCACCTTCCTCATTCCGGTCAGCGCTATCCTGCTCGGCGCGATGGTGCTGGGCGAGATGCTGGCGCCAAAACATTTTGCCGGCATGGCGCTGATCGCTGTCGGGCTTGCGGCGATCGACGGGCGGCTCGTGCGGATGTTTCTGGAGAAGCGTCGGCCGATTGGCTCGGACGCCAAGAGCTGAGGCGGCTCAGCAGGCGAGATCGGCAACGACCGCGTCGAGGATCAGCATGCCGGCCGGTGTACAGCGCAGCCGTGAATTGCCGAGCCGCTCGATGAAGCCGTGATCGATGAGAAACTGTTCGCGATCCGGATCCAGATCGCGACCAGACAGCATCTGCCAGCGGACGAGATCGATGCCTTCCTTGAGGCGCAGCCCCATCAGCAACAACTCGTCCGACTGCGCCTCGCGCTCCAGCAGTTCTTGCTCGACCATGCCGTGGCCCTCTGCCTCGACCAGTTCAAGCCAGCCTTCCGGCCGCCGTTCCGTGGCGGTCGCGATCTTCGCGCCGCCGGTCGTCAACCGGCCATGCGCGCCGGGGCCGATGCCGACATAATCGCCATAGCGCCAGTAGGTGAGGTTGTGGCGGCTTTCGGAGCCGGGGCGGGCATGGTTGGAGACCTCGTAGGCCGGCATGCCCTCGCGCTCGGTAATTTCCTGGGTCGCTTCGTAGAGCACGGCAGAGTGTTCGCCGTCCGGCACGATCAGTTTGCCGGCCTTGTGCAGGCCATAGAAGGGCGTGCCCTCCTCGATGGTGAGCTGGTAGAGCGAGAGATGGTCGACGGCGTAGGAGACCGCTTCCTTAAGTTCACGATCCCATTCCTCGACCGTCTGGTTCGGGCGGGCATAGATCAGGTCGAAGGACATGCGCGGAAAGATGTCCCGCGCCAGCCGTATCGCCTTCAGTGCATCGGCGACGTCATGCAGCCGGCCGAGGAATTTCAGGTCCCGGTCGTTCAGCGCCTGCACGCCGAGCGAGACGCGGTTGACGCCCGCCGCGCGATAACCGCGAAACCGCTCGGCCTCGACGCTCGACGGATTGGCCTCCATGGTGATCTCGATGCCGTCCGGCACATGCCAGTGGCGGGCAATACCGTTCAGGATCGCGTCGACCGTCTCCGGCGCCATCAGCGAAGGCGTGCCGCCGCCCATGAAGATGCTGGTGACGCTGCGCGAGCCGGTGAGGCGGCGCATCGTCGCCATTTCCTTCAGAAACGCCTGTACGAAGCGCGGCTGGTCCACCGGCTGGTGGCGCACATGGCTGTTGAAGTCGCAATAGGGGCATTTGGCGGCACAGAACGGCCAGTGCACATAGATACCGAAGCCGGGATCGGAGAGATCCACCGCGGAATTCGGCCGTATATCGAAGGGTGCCGCCGTCATTGAGCCTCAAGCCTTCAGGCAGGTTTCGACGAAGAGCTTGAAGGCGCGGGCGCGGTGCGACAGCGCTGCCGCGTCACCCGGCTTCCAGCCATGCTTTTCTTCCGCACTCATTTCGCCGAAGGTTGTCTCGTAGCCCACGGGCTGGAAGACGGGGTCGTAACCAAAACCCTGGCTGCCGCGTGGCGGCCAGACGACGGTGCCCTCGACTTCACCGCGGAACAGTTCCGTATGGCCATCCGGCCAGGCAAGGCAGAGCACGGAGACGAAGCGCGCGGTGCGGTCCTTCGCGTCGGTCGCGCCCTTGTCGGCAAGCGCCTTCTCGACCTTTTCCATGGCCATCGCGAAGTCACGCGTGCCGTCTTCTTTCTCCGCCCAGTTTGCCGTGTAGACGCCCGGCGCACCGTCGAGCGCGTCGATGACGAGGCCGGAATCGTCCGAAAGGGAAGGCAGGCCGGAAGCCCTGGCCGAGGCGAGCGCCTTGATCGCCGCATTCTCCTCGAAGGTCGTGCCCGTCTCGTCCGGCTCTTCGAATTTCAGCTCGGCGGCCGATTTGGCCGAGAAGCCGAAGGGGCCGATCAGGTCCTCGATCTCGCGGATTTTTCCGGCATTGTGGCTGGCGACGACGATCGTCTTGGTGTCGAGCTTGCGCATAAAAGTCCCTAAGCGATGTTCCAGAGGCTCGGCTCGGCACATTCAAGACTGTTGCCGGCAGGGTCGCGGAAATAGATGGAGCGGGCGCCGTTCGGCCAACAAAAATCCGCTTCGATGGTGATGCCGGCTTCTTCGAGCTTTTTTACCCAGAAATCAAGCGCTGGCCCCGGCACGCGGAAACAGGCATGGCCCGGTCCAGTCGCGCCATGGACCGGCACGGGAAAGGCGTGGGGCGGCGGCGGAACCATGGTCTCCTTCGCATTGAAGATCAGGAGAACGCCGGGACCGCAGCGGAAGAAGACGTGGCGGTTCGCCTGCCGCGTGATCTTTTCAAGGCCCAGAACACCGCCATAGAAGGCTTCCGCCGCGTCGAGGTCGTCCGCATAGAGCGCGGTTTCGAGAATGCCTTCGATCGCGGCGGTCATGGGCGCCTTCCTTAGGCGATGGTCTGCTTCTGCAGGGTAACCAGTTCGGCGATGCCATTGCGGGCAAGTGCCATCAGGCTGGAGAACTCTTCTTCGGAGAACGGCTTGCCTTCGGCCGTGCCTTGGATTTCGACGATGCCGCCCGAGCCGGTCATGACGAAGTTGGCGTCCGTCTCGGCAGCGGAATCTTCCAGATAGTCGAGGTCGATGACCGACTGGCTGGCGAAGATGCCGCAGGAGATCGCGGCGACATGGTCCTTCAGGACCTTCTCGACCTTGATCATGCTGCGCGCTTCCATCCACTTCAGGCAGTCGTGAAGGGCGATGAAGGCGCCGGTGATCGAGGCGGTGCGGGTGCCGCCATCGGCCTGGATGACGTCGCAGTCGATGGTGATCTGGCGTTCGCCGAGCGCTTCGAGATCGACGACGGCGCGCAGCGACCGGCCGATGAGGCGCTGGATTTCCTGCGTGCGGCCACCCTGCTTGCCGGTAGCGGCCTCGCGGCGCATGCGGTCACCGGTGGCGCGCGGCAACATGCCGTATTCGGCGGTGACCCAGCCCTTGCCGCTGTTGCGCAGCCACGGCGGCGTCTTCTCTTCGAGGCTTGCAGTGACGAGCACGTGCGTGTCGCCGAACTTGACGAGACAGGAGCCTTCGGCATGCTTGGAGATGTTGCGCTCGAAGGTAACCTTGCGCATCTGATCGGTTTTTCTGCCGGACGGCCGCATTGCGAACTCCTGTCTCGTGATATCTGGAACGCTGCTTTAGACCAGTTCGCCGGGCGAGGGAATGGCGCGGCGGCACCCCGCGCGATTTCTCGGGATGCTGCGCCGCGAAAATCCGTTTTGCGCTTCCGCACGAAATCACTATATTCCCTGGAAATAACGAGGTTGCAGCAGAAAGATGGTTTTGAAATCTCCGGGTCCTGACAGTCAGGCGGCGCTCGACGAGCGTTCGGGCGAAGTCTTTCGCCGCATCGTGGAAAGCTATCTGGAAAGCGGGGAGCCGCTCGGCTCGCGCAACCTGTCGCGTATCCTGCCCATGTCGCTGTCGCCCGCCTCCGTGCGCAACGTGATGAGCGACCTGGAAGAACTCGGTCTCATCTATTCACCGCATACCAGCGCCGGGCGGCTGCCGACGCAGCTTGGCCTGCGCTTCTTCGTTGATGCCTTCATGCAGGTCGGCAACATTTCGGCGGAAGACCGCGCCTCGATCGAGCGGCATGTGCGCCCGCACGGCCAGAAACATACCGCCGTCGAGACGATGATGAAGGAGGCGAGCCAGGCGCTGTCCGGCATGTCGCGTGGCGCTGGCCTCGTCATCACCTCGAAGAACGACGCCATATTGAAACATGTCGAATTCATCCGGCTGGAGCCGACCAAGGCGCTTGTCGTGCTGGTCGGCGATCACGATCAGATCGAAAACCGCATCATCGAGCTTCCGGCCGGCGTCACCAGCTCGCAGCTCACGGAGGCGGCCAACTTCCTCAACGCTCATCTTGCCGGCAACACGCTGTTTGAAGCGCGCGCCCAGCTGGAGCGCCTGCGCGGCGAAATCAGCGGTGAGCTCGACAAGCTGTCGCAGGACCTGGTCGAGCGCGGGCTTGCGGTCTGGTCCGGCGGGTTCGATGTGGCGAAACCGACGCGGCTCATCGTGCGCGGCCGGGCAAACCTGTTGGAAGGCCTTGCCGGGGCAGAAGATATCGATCGTCTGCGCATGCTGTTCGATGACCTGGAGCGCAAGGACAGCCTGATCGAACTGTTGAACCTCGCCGAGACCGGCCCGGGCGTGCGTATCTTCATCGGCTCGGAAAACAAGCTCTTCTCGCTCTCCGGTTCTTCGCTGATCGTGGCGCCCTACCGCGACAGCGACGAGAAGATCGTCGGCGCCGTCGGCGTCATCGGGCCGACCCGGCTCAACTATTCCCGTATCGTGCCCATGGTGGACTATACGGCCCAGCTCATGTCGCGGCTTTCGCGCTGAACTCTGGCAATCCAGCCATCAGCCCTTGATTTTTCGGGTTCAAAGCTCGATATCGGGCCCAACCCTTAAAAGATGCAATTCGGAGTACGTCATGACCGACGACAACAAGAAACATGGACCTGACGAAGGCGTGGAAAACGACTTTGCAGCAGAAACGTCCGCATTCGAAGACGTGGCTGCCGAGGTTGACGCCCCAGCCGAGCCGGATCCGATCGACGTTCTGCGCGCGGAAAACAGCGACCTCAGGGACAGGTATCTCCGCCTCGCCGCGGAGATGGACAACCTGCGCCGTCGCACCGAGCGTGATGTGAAGGACGCCAAGTCCTATTCCGTTGCCGGTTTTGCACGCGACATGCTGGCCGTGTCCGACAACCTGCGCCGCGCGCTGGATGCCATTCCGGCCGACGCCCTGGAAAGCGGCGATGCGGGCCTGAAGGCGCTTGCGGAAGGTGTCGAGATGACCGAGCGCTCCATGCTCGCCGCCCTCGAACGCCACGGCGTGCGCAAGCTCGATCCGGTCGGCGAAAAGTTCGACCCGAACTTCCACCAGGCGATGTTTGAAGTGCCGAACCCGGAAGTCGCCAACAACACGGTCGTGCAGGTCGTGCAGGCCGGCTTCGTCATCGGCGAGCGCGTGCTGCGCCCCGCCATGGTCGGCGTGTCGAAGGGCGGCCCGAAGGCTCCCGCCGGCGAGGCAAGTGCTGCGCAGGCCTGATTTTCAATCGAACGAAAAAGAAAAACCGGCGGTCGCAAAACCGCCGGTTTTTTCATGTGAATTCGAAATGGTCAGGCCGCGTTCGACGCCTGCTCCTCGCTGAGGCAGGCGTAGATCGCGCTCTCGCTGTCGGAGGCGCGCAGCTTCGCGACCATCGATGGATCGCGCAGCACGCGGGCGATGCGTGACAGCGCCTTCAAATGGTCCGCACCGGCGCCTTCCGGCGCCAGAAGCAGGAAGACAAGGTCGACCGGCTGGTCGTCCAATGCCTCGAAGTCCACAGGAGTCTCCAGTCTCGCGAAGAGGCCGGTGATCTGTGAAAGCTCCTTCAGCTTGCCGTGCGGGATGGCAATACCATTGCCCACGCCGGTCGAACCGAGCCGTTCGCGCTGAAGAATGACGTCAAAAATCTCGCGTTCCGGAATTCCGGTGAGCTTCGCCGCTTTTGCTGCCAGTTCCTGAAGCATCTGCTTCTTGGAATTGGCCTTCATCGCCGGAATAATCGCACTTTGCTGCAGCAAACCTGCCAATGCCATGCTTTTGTCCTCGTGAGGCGGGTGAAGGGATTGAAGAAACGTGGTGCCGGTTTCCGGCACCACGCTCCCTTCACTCAGCCTTTGATATTGGCTGCGTCGATCCAGCCAATATTGCCGTCGTTGCGTCGGTAGACGATATTGAGCTGCTCCGATCCGGCGCTGCGGAAGAGAAGAACCGGATCGTCCGTCATATCGAGCGCCATGACGGCGCTTGCGACGGACATTGTCCTCAGTTTCTTCGTGCTTTCCGCAACGATGGTCGGAGCGTAGTCCTCGGGAAGCTCATCGTCTTCGTCGGGGACCGAATCCATCACCGTGTAGGCCACTTCTGCAAAGGCATCGTGACCATTGCCGTTGTGGTGTGCCTTGAGTTTGCGCTTGTACCGGCGCAGGCGTTTCTCGATCCGTTCGGAGGCCGATTGGAAGGCCACGAAGGGGTCGTTTGCTTCGCCATTTGCCTGCAAGGCCATGCCCGTATCCAGGTGGATCTTGCAGTCCGCGCTGTACCGCGATCCCGCTTTTTCCACGGTGACCTGGCTCGAATATCCTCCGTCAAAATATTTGGTTACGGCCTCTCCGACCTGGTCTTCAATGCGCTGTCGGAAAGTTTCGCCGATTTCCATATGTTTACCGGATACACGCACACTCATGGAGGTTTCCTCTCGTTCGTGATTTGCGTGCAACAGTCTATTCCAACCTTCTCCACGTTCCAAGCTTTTACGCACGCGATGGAATTTCCGTCACATGCGGCAAGAAAAGCGGGGATATGTCCGGAATTCCGGCCTGCCTTCTCTTCAGAAGAGGGCGCGCAGTAGCCCGTCCCGGTGGCGAAGTCAATTAGTGGATTCAGGCATTGTTAATGTTTGGCCGTCTGAAATGCCGGTTCTCCCGGCTTTGTTTCAGGAGGCGGCGGCCTTCGCGAGCGCCCGTTTTTCCCGCCGCCGCTGTACGGAAGACGGGATGTTCATCGCTTCGCGATACTTCGCGACCGTCCGGCGGGCGAGATCGACGCCGCCCTTGCGCAGGATATCCACGATATCGTCGTCCGAGAGCACGGCATCCGGCTGCTCCTGCACGATCATTGCACGGATGCGGTGGCGGACGGATTCCGCCGAATGGGAATCGCCACCCTCCGCCGAGCCGATCGAGACGGTGAAGAAATATTTGAGCTCGAACAGGCCGCGTGGCGTCAGCATGAACTTGTTGGAGGTGACGCGGCTCACCGTCGATTCATGCATCTTGATCGCCTCGGCGATCGTCTTCAGGTTCAGCGGGCGCAGATGGTCGACACCGTGCATGAGAAAGGCATCCTGCTGGCGCACGATCTCGGTCGCCACCTTCATGATGGTGCGAGCGCGCTGGTCGAGGCTGCGCGTCAGCCAGTTGGCCGTCTGCAGGCATTCGTTGAGAAAACCCTGGTCCTCGCTGTCGCGGCGGGTGCGGCTGGAGACGGAGGCATAGTAGTCGCGGTTGACCAGCACGCGCGGCAAGGTGTCGGCATTGAGTTCGATATGCCAGCTGCCGTCGGGCGCGGCGCGCACGAGGATATCCGGCACCACGGCTTCCGAGGCGCTCGTCTCGTAGCGCGTGCCGGGCTTGGGGTCGAGCTTGCGAATTTCCGCCAGCATATCGAGAAGGTCTTCCTCGTTGACGCCGCAGAGTTTTTTCAGCGTCGCGAAGTCGCGCCGTGCGAGAAGCTCGAGATTGTCGACGAGTGCTGCCATGGCCGGATCGAACCGGTCGCGGGCTCTCAGCTGGATCGCCAGGCACTCGCTGAGCGAACGGGCGAAGACGCCGGGCGGATCGAGTTCCTGGAGCCGGTAGAGCACGCGGTCGACCTCTGCGACGGGCTTGCCGAGGCGAAGCGCTGTCTCGGCCGTGCTGCCCTGCAGGTAGCCGGCCTCGTCGAGCTGGTCGACGAGATGCTGGGCGATCAGCCGGTCGATCGGGTCGGGCAGGAGAAAGGGGATTTGTTCGCCCAGAACGTCCCGCAGGGTCTTGCGGTTCGCCACGAAGTCGTCGAGGTCGTAGCCCTCGCCGTCTCCACCACCACCGGGCATGGACTTCCACTGGCCGGCGAGTTCCGGCGCATCGGCGGCCCGGGGACCGGCATCGTCGGGGAACATATTGTCGAGGCCGCCGTCGAGCGTTTCGGACGCGCTGGCCGCGGTGGCGGAATCGTAGAGATCGGGCTGGAAACCGTCGTCGCCGCTGGTATTCTCGGCATGCGCACGATCTTCGCTGGGCGTGGAATAGTCCTCGGCGCCGCGTTCATGGTCGCGCGCGCCTTCATCGCCGGTGACGACCTCGATCAGCGGATTTCTCTCGACTTCCTGCTCGATGAACTGGTTGAGCTCGATATGCGTCATCTGCAGCAGCTGGATGGACTGCATAAGCTGGGGGGTCATCACCAGCGATTGGCTTTGGCGCAGGAAAAGGCTGGCTGCGAGTGCCATGCGGACGCTTTACTCCCCGGAAACCTCGCTCTCGGCCATCGTGGCGGGGCGACAAGATCCAACTGGCCCAAAAATTGCTTTTTTGAGAAGTTTGGTCAAGCCGCAGCCACGAACTTGGTGAAGATCGCGGCGATCAGGTGCGTTTTTTGCTCTACAGGCTGAAATTATCGCCAAGATAGAGGCGGCGCACATCGGGATTGGCGACGATGTCGTTCGCCCGGCCATGTGTCAGCACTTCGCCCGCATGGATGATATAGGCCCGGTCGATGAGGCCAAGCGTCTCGCGCACATTGTGGTCGGTGATGAGCACGCCGATGCCGCGCGAGGTGAGGTGACGCACCAGCGCCTGGATGTCGGCGACCGAAATGGGGTCGACGCCGGCAAAGGGTTCGTCGAGCAGCATGAAGGTCGGGTCGGTCGCGAGCGCGCGGGCGATTTCAAGACGACGACGCTCGCCGCCCGACAGCGCGATGGCCGGCGACTTCCGGAGATGCGAGATCGAGAATTCGGCAAGCAGGCTGTCGAGCTTGTGCTCGCGCTCCGCCTTGTCCTTGTGGTGCACTTCCAGCACGGCGCGGATATTGTCTTCGACCGTCAGGCCGCGAAAGATCGAGGCTTCCTGCGGCAGGTAGCCGACGCCGAGGCGCGCGCGCCGGTACATCGGCATGGTCGTGACGTCGTTGCCGTTGATCTCGATCGAGCCTTCGTCCACCGGCACGAGACCGGTGATCATGTAGAAACAGGTCGTCTTGCCCGCACCGTTCGGGCCGAGCAGGCCAACGGCCTCGCCGCGGCGCACGACAAGCGACACGCCGTTGACGACACGGCGGTCGCGATAGGTCTTGGTCAGCCCGCGGGCAATGAGGGTCCCGTCGTAGCGCGAGAGATCGGCGCTGCGCTGGGGTTCCTGCGCGGCTTTCTTCGGGCGGCGCGTCAGGCGGGTGATGAGGGAGGAAGTCACGGGCAGGGCGCTATATCAGTTCGTGGTCTTGCGGGACTTGGGGTCCAGCTGGATCATTACCCGGCCGCCGCAGGCGTCGAGCTTGGCTTCCCCTGTGCTCATGGTCACCAGCAGCTGGCAGCCGACGAAAACGTTCTTGCCTTCCGACAGCACGACCTTCTCGCCCTTCAGCAGCAGCGTCTCGTTGACAAGGTTGAACGTGCCGGTATCGGCCGTCGCTTCCTGCGTGCCCGACTTCAGGTAGACTTTTTCCGAAACGTCGATCTTCTCGATATCCGCGTTGCCGCTCGCAACCGAACCGCTGCCACCGGCAGCATAGTAGACGATCATCTTGCCGGCCTGAAGCGTCGTCGTGCCCTGCACGACCTTCACATTGCCGACGAATTCAGCTTTGTTTTCCTGGTCGCGGATCTCGAGCTTGTCGCTCTGGATCTGGATCGGCTGGTCGTTCGACAGCTGCATGCCCTTCATGCGGCTCGACGTCTGCTGGGCGCCCGCAGGAACCGAGATGAGCGCAAGGCTTGCTGCAAGAACGGAGATGCTGGCGGCCCGGACGGGGGCGGAAAGAGTGGCGAACATGGCGCTCTTACTTTTCTCGGTTGCGGATGGCGGCGGGATCGACGTCAACGACGACCTTGCCTTCGAAGACGACGACCCTGCCTTTATCTGTCATTCGCAGCGACTGCGCAACAATGGATGCTTCGCGCGAACGGATGGAAACGGGCTCCTCCGTCGACATGTTGCCACCGTCGATATCGAGATGGGCAGAGCGGAAGGCGGCTTCGAGGCCGGTATTGAGGTTGATGGTGAAGGGGGCGATCATGTCGAGCAGGTTTTTGCCGCGATCATAGACGCCGGTCGCGGCGATCACCTCGGCGATCGTGCTTTCGTTGACCGGCACTTTCGCCTTGATATTTTCCAGCGTGAGCACATCTGGCTGCTTGATATCCTGCAGCGCCCGCTCCGCCTTCATGGAATAGCTGATACCGTCTTTGTTGCGGCCGGAAATTGCCGGGTTGCGCATGACGATCTTGCCGTCTTCGATGGAGGCGCTTTCCACCTGCAGGTTATCGGGCACATAGGTGCGCACGATCGAAACGATGACGAAGACGACGCCGATGATGATGGCGATGACCGGCAGGGCGACCTTTAAAACGCGCACGCGGGAGGAGTGCCGCGTCGCGAGGCGGTAAGCCTCGGCGGATACGCCTATGCCCTGTGCACCGGTCATTGGTGCTTCTGTCACGGTGTCCAGCATTTTGCCTGCTAAAATCTCGCGGTACGGCCTTCGCTGCGAAACGGCGGCCGCCTCGGATAACGGGCCCCATATGGCGATTATTCATGAACAAACAATGCCTGTCCAAGAATGTTCAGCGACGAATTGCCATTTGCGTCTGGAATGCCATATCGATAGGGCCTTCGGCAAGCCACCTCATGGGATAGGCCGCCTTTAGCATTGAGGACTGGGAATGGATCACTCCGCCATCGCCGACCGCCGGCAGCTGCGCCGCAAGCTCACCTTCTGGCGGGTCGTCGCCATCCTGATCGCGCTCATCGCAGTCTTTGCCGCCGCCGCCTGGCGCTGGCCGGGCAGCGGCGCACGCGATCATATCGCACGGGTCAGCATTTCCGGCATCATCCAGGACGATACCGAGCTTCTGGAGCGCCTCGACCGCATTGCCCGCAACGATCGGGCGAAGGCGCTCGTCGTGACGATTTCCTCGCCCGGCGGCACGACCTATGGCGGCGAGGTGATCTTCAAGGCGCTGCGCAAGGTGGCGGAAAAGAAGCCCGTCGTCTCGGATGTGCGCACGTTGGCTGCATCCGCCGGTTACATGATCGCGACGGCCGGCGACACGATCATTGCTGGCGAAAGCTCGATCACCGGCTCGATCGGCGTGCTCTTCCAGTATCCGCAGATGAAGGAACTGATGGACAAGATCGGGGTGTCGCTCGAAGAAATCAAATCCGCGCCGCTGAAAGCCGAGCCCTCGCCGTTCCATCCGGCGAGCGAGGAGGCGAAGACGATGATCCGCGCCATGGTGATGGACAGCTATGACTGGTTCGTCGATCTCGTCGTCGAACGCCGCAAACTGCCGCGCGACGAGGTTCTGCGCCTTGCGGACGGCAGCATCTTCACCGGCCGCCAGGCGCTTGCCGCCAAGCTTGTCGACCGGCTCGGCGGACCGGAGGAAATCCGCGCCTATCTCGACGAGCGCAAGGTGGCGGCCGATCTGCCGTTCATCGACTACGCGGCCCCGAATCGCTCGGGCTTCTCTTTCCTGGGCAGCAGTGTCGCCGATCTTGCACGCTCCATCGTCGGATTGCCGCTCGATCTTCAATCGACGGTCGAAAAACTGGCTGGTCAAAAGTTGTTTCTTGACGGTCTGGTCTCGGTTTGGCAGGTTGCTCGTGATTGAAAAACAAGAATTTTTGAGGGGGACACAGTGATCAAGTCGGAATTGGTTCAGATTGTCGCGGCGCGCAATCCCCACCTCTACCACCGCGACGTCGAGAATATCGTCAACGCGGTGCTCGACGAAATCACGGATGCGCTCGCGGGCGGAAACCGGGTCGAGCTGCGCGGCTTCGGCGCCTTCTCTGTGAAGAACCGGCCCTCTCGCTCGGGCCGCAACCCGCGCACGGGCGATGCGGTCTTCGTCGAGGAGAAGTGGGTTCCGTTCTTCAAGACCGGCAAGGAGCTGCGCGAGCGGCTCAATCCCGGTCAGACCGACCAAGACGATTAAAGCCCGGGGCGCCTGATCGGCGCCTCGCGCCAAGCAGGTGATGCCATGATCAAGAGAGTCGTCAACATCCTCGTCCTCATCCCGATCGCCATCGTGCTGATCGTGCTGTCGGTGGCAAACCGCCAGGCGGTGACGCTGGCGCTCAATCCGTTCCGGCCCGAAGACAGCATGCTCTCCGTCACCGCGCCGTTCTTTGTCTACCTCTTCCTCGCGGTGATCATCGGCCTCGTTCTTGGCGCCCTCATCACCTGGTTTACCCAGGGCAAATACCGCAAGCGCGCCCGCATCGAGGCGCACGAGGCTGTAAAATGGCACAACGAGGCGGACAAACACCGCACACGTGCCGAAGCGATCGCCTCGCAGGCCGTCGTGCCTGTTTCCGGGAAATAAAATCCTACGCTGTGCCGCCGTTCAGTTTCGCGCCAAGATCGGCGAAGAACTGCGCCGCCAACTTCTTCGATGAGGAATCGATCAGCCGCGATCCGAGCTGGGCGAGTTTGCCGCCGATCTGCGCCTTGACGTCATAGGAAAGGATAGTGCCGTCGCCGTCTTCGGTGAGGCGCACGTCGGCACCGCCCTTGGCAAAACCGGCAATGCCGCCCTTGCCTTCGCCGGAGATCGTGTAGCCGAGCGGTGGGTTGAGGTTCGAAAGCGTCACTTCGCCGCTGAAGGTGGCGGAGACCGGGCCGATCTTGATCTTGACGGTCGCTTCCAGCTCGGTCGGCGATTTCATGGTGAGCGCCTGACAGCCCGGAATACAGGCCTTCAGGATGTCCGGATCGTTGAGCGCTGCCCATACGGCCTCGCGCGGGGCGGCAATGCGTTCTTCGCCGGACATGTCCATGATCGGTCCTCCCTGGAGCTGCGCCGATTGTCGCAATCGGAAAGCGCTTTGCCAAGAGGGGGAGGAATGGTAAGGGGACCGCTCGTTTCCCGGCGCTGCCGGCATGTATTCAACCGACGACGGATGATCGATCGTGAAGGACAGACCTCGCTGGCCGAAGACCGGCACCGCCGCTCCCGTTCGGGCGCAAGCCCAAAGGGCCCCGGCCGCAAAGGCGCCGGCCCCGAAGAAGGAGCCGCGCCCGGCGCCAGAGACGCCCGCCCGCCCGCTGATGCGCCGCGAGGGCGAAAAGCCGGCCGAGCGCCTGCCGGTCATCCTCGAGACCGCGGGCTCCGACCAGTATCGCCTGATCGACACGGGTGCGGGCGAAAAGCTCGAACAATATGGCCCCTATCGCATTGTTCGCCCCGAAGCGCAGGCGCTCTGGCAGCGTGGCCTCTCGGATGGCGTCTGGGACAAGGCGGACGCCCTCTTCACCGGCGATACGGACGAAGACGGCATGGGACGCTGGAAATTCCCCAAGATCATGCTCGGTGAAACCTGGCCGATGCAGCTTCTCGGCGTCGATTTCCACGGCCGCTTCACGGCCTTCCGCCATGTCGGCGTCTTCCCGGAACAGCTCGCTCACTGGAGTTGGATGAAGGAGAAGGTCGAGACGGCTGGCCGCCCGGTCAAGGTGCTGAACCTTTTCGGCTATACCGGCGTTGCCTCGCTGATAGCGGCCGCAGCGGGTGCGGAAGTCACCCATGTCGACGCCTCCAAAAAGGCGATCGGCTGGGCGCGCGAAAACCAGGCGCTCGGCCGCATGGAAAAGCTGCCGATCCGCTGGATCTGCGAAGACGCGATGAAGTTCATCCAGCGCGAGGAGCGCCGCGGCAGCCATTACGACATCATCCTGACCGACCCGCCGAAATTCGGCCGCGGCCCGAATGGCGAGGTCTGGCACCTCTTCGACCACCTGCCGCTGATGCTCGACATCTGCCGCGAGATTCTTTCGCCCAAGGCCATCGGTCTCGTGCTGACAGCCTATTCGATCCGCGCGAGCTTCTATTCCATCCACGAACTGATGCGTGAGACGATGCGCGGCGCCGGCGGCACCGTGGAATCGGGCGAACTCGTCATCCGCGAAAGCGGCACGGACGGCAGGCACGCCGGCCGCGCGCTTTCGACCTCCCTCTTCAGCCGATGGATCAGCGCATGAGCCAAGATTATTCCGCAACGCGCCGCGTCGGACAGGTGAAGGAGGTGACGAGCCTCTCGAACCCGATCATCAAGGACATCAAGGCGCTTGCCAACAAGAAGGACCGCGACGAGACGAAAAGTTTCATGGCGGAGGGTCTGAAGCTCGTCATCGACGCGCTGGAACTTGGCTTCGAAATCAAGACGCTCGTCTATGCCAAGAACGTCAAGGACAAGCCGCAGGTCGTGCAGGTCGCCACGAAGACGGTGGCGCGTGGCGGGCTGGTGCTGGAAGTCAGCGAGAAGGTGCTGTCCTCGATCACCCGGCGCGACAATCCGCAGATGGTCGTCGGCATCTTCACGCAGCGCTGGACGAGCCTCCGGGATATCAAGCCGAAGACCGGCGAAACCTATATCGCGCTCGACCGCGTGCGCGACCCCGGCAATCTCGGCACGATCATCCGCACCGCGGATGCAGCGGGTGCCAGCGGCGTCATTCTCGTCGGCGAGAGCACCGATCCGTTCTCGATGGAAACCGTGCGCGCCACCATGGGCTCGGTCTTCGCCGTGCCGCTGGTGAAAACGAATGTCGGCGATTTCCTTGGCTGGAAGAAGACGGCGGGTGTCCAGGTCGTCGCGACCCATCTGGCCGGCGCCGTCGATTACCGCACCATCGACTACAAGAAAAAGCCCGTCGTGCTCTTGATGGGCAACGAGCAGTCTGGCCTGCCGGAGGAGCTCGCCCGCGAGGCGGATGCCCTTGCCCGCATCCCGCAGGCCGGTCGCGCGGATTCGCTGAACCTTGCGATTGCCACCGGCGTCATGCTGTTCGAAGCACGCCGTCACCTGCTGACGCTGGACGAGCGCGCATGAACGAACGCATTCCGCTGATGTCCCGGCCGGTGCCTGTCATCGTCGTCATCCTGCTGGCGCTGCTTCTCGATCAGGCGGTGAAATTCGCCGTCGAAATGTGGCTGCCCTTCCAGGAGGCGGTGCATGTCGTGCCCATGCTGGCGCTCTACCGCACCTACAATTACGGCGTCGCCTTCTCCATGCTGTCTGGCATGGAGGGCTGGTTCATCGTGACGCTGCGCCTCTTCGTCGTCGGCTTCGTCGTCTGGCTCTGGCGGCAGACACCGAAGGCGCGGGGTTTTGCCCATGCCGGCTATGCCTTCATCATCGCGGGCGCCTTTGGCAACCTCATCGACCGGGCGCTGTTCGGCTATGTGATCGACTATGTCCTGTTCTATACGGAGACCTGGTCTTTCGCGGTGTTCAACCTCGCCGACACGTTCATCACCATCGGCGCAGGCCTCGTCATCCTCGATGAGCTTCTGCTGTTGCGTCGCGCGAAACGTTAAATTTTTAACGACTTGCTGAAGCCGATTTGAACGGTCCGTGTGCTAAGCGGATCGTCATGAGCGAACCCGTCAAGCTACAGAATCGGCTCAAGGCCGAATTTGCCGAAGCCCCGCAGCGTTCCGCGGGCGACCGTTTTGACGCGGCACACGATATCCACGATATCGATGCGGAGGGTGCAGCGCACCGGCCCGAGCCGGAAAGCCACGCGATGATCCGCAGTGTGATTGCCGGGGTCGGCCTGCTCTGCGGCGCGCTTGTGCTGGCAACCGGCATGGCGACCGGGTTCTACATCGCGGCGATCGGCCTCGGTCTTGCTGGTGTCGCAGGTGCCGCATTCCTCTTCTGGTCGCGCCGTCCGGTAGCCGCCGTCGAAGCAGCCCATGACCGGTCCTGGGAACGCAGCGAAACCTCCGAAATTCTCTCCGCCATCCATGACGTGCTCGGCGATATCGTCGTCATGCGTACGCTCGATGGCCGTATCCTGCGTGCTAATGCCGTGCTTGGCGAGTTGACCGGCACGACCGCTGTCGAAGGCAAGACCTGCGAGGCGCTCGGTCTTGCCTTTCGCTCGCAGGCCATGGCGCACCGCTATGATGTCGACGTGAACGGTCCGGCCGGCAAGCGTATCTATTCCTGGCATGACGTCACGGTGCGTGATCCTGCCTCGGGTGACCTCGTGGTGCATTCCATCGCCCGCGACGTGACGGAGGAGCGCCGGGCCGAAGGCGAGCGTGAGCGCGCCCGCCAACGTGCAGAGGAGGCGAGTGCCGCCAAGTCCCGCCTGCTCGCCACCGTCAGCCACGAAATCCGCACGCCGCTCTCCGGCATTCTCGGCATGTCGCACCTCATCGGCCAGACGCGGCTGACCGCCGAGCAGAAGAATTATTTAGCCGGCATCCGCCAGTCCGGCCATGCGCTGGTTCAGCTCGTCGACGACCTGCTCGATTTCTCGACCATCGAGGCGGGCCGTTTCCAGCTTCGCCCATCGGAAGAGCCGGTTCGGCCGCTGCTGGAAAGTGTCGTGGAGATGCTCTCGCACCGCGCCCATGAAAAGGGCATCGAGATCGGCTCCTTCGTGGCACCCGAGGTGCCGGGCCTGCTGCTCTACGATGCGCCGCGGCTGCGCCAGGTGCTCTACAATGTCGTCGGCAATGCCGTGAAATTCACCCATACGGGCGGCGTCTCGCTCGAAACCACGCTGGATCGCGGCGCCGTCGTCATTCGCGTCACCGATACCGGCCCCGGCATGAATGCCGAGGAGCAGGCGCGCATCTTCCAGGAGTTCGAGCAGACGGGAAGTACCTCCCAGCGCAGCGGCGGCACCGGCCTCGGCCTTGCCATTTCCGCCCGCATCCTCAACGAGGCCGGCGGCGCACTGACGCTGGAAAGCACGCCCGGCAAGGGCAGCACCTTCACCATCCGCATGCCGGCCGACCGGCGCAAGACGGCGGGCGCGGCCGGCTCCAGCAAGGGTGTGCTGAAGGGCAGCCTGGTCTTCGTGCTGGCGCCGGCAGGCCCGGCATCGAAGGCGCTCGTGCGTACCATCGATGCGCTCGGCGGCACCTGCCGCCTTGCCACCTCCGTCGACGAGGCGCTCGATCTTGTTCAGGAACTGGCCGGCCGCAGAGCCGAGTTGACCGACATCATCGTCGACAATCGTCTCGCCGGTGCCTTCCGCCGCGAGCTTGCCGATCTCGGCTATCTGCGCGACAGCCGCGCGCGCCGTATCTATCTCGTCAATCCGGAAGAACGCAGCGGCCGGGCGATCGGCAATGGCGAGGGTTATGATTCCTGGCTCATCCGGCCGTTGCGCGAGCGCTCGCTGGTCGAGGTCTTGCGCGGCCGCATGAAGGGTATCGAGGTGCGCGATGCGATCAACGACAACCGCCCGATCCTGACGGAACTGCCGGAGATAGCCTCAGAGCCGACACCGGCCGCGCCCACGGGTGTTCGCATCCTGCTTGCGGAGGATGATCCGGTGAATGCGATGCTGGTGCGTGCGGTGCTGGAGCGCGCGGGCCATGTTGTGCGCCATGTGCCGGATTACCCGGCGCTCGTTTCCGCGCTCGCCGGCGCTACGGATGCCGGCCCGTTTGCCGCCGATCTGCTTGTCACCGACCTCGGCATGCCGGGTGGGGACGGCAAGGAGATGATCGCGCGCATCGTGCAGCGCGACTATGGCAATGCCCGCCTGCCGGTCGTGGTGCTGACCGCCGACAGCCGGCAGGGGCTGAGCGAGGAGCTGCTGGCGATCGGCGCCGATGCGGTCCTATCGAAACCCGCGGATCCCGTTCATCTGATTGCGGAAATTGCCCGTCTGGCCCGTCGCGCCACGAGCTGATCTCCGGTCGAGCCAGCTTTTCGCTGGCGAGGCCAGACTTGCGTCATTGTCCTGTTGCAGAATCGTGGTTAAAACCATGAAGTTTCGTTGGACGGATACACTGCCATGACGCTCGAACTCGCCCAGACCATCGCTCCGGTGGAGATCGCCCAGAAGACGGTTGCGGTCGCGGGCCGCTCGGGAACGGCCGTGCTCGGCCGCATCGGCAATCTCGAGACGCGCATCGCCCGCTCGGTGACGGAAATCGACGCCGCCCAGGCCGTGCGCTACCGTGTCTTCGCCGAAGAGATGAACGCAAAACTTTCGCCCGACGCGGTGCGCCGCAAGCGCGACATCGATGCCTGGGATATGGTCTGCGACCACCTGCTCGTGCTCGACACCTCGATCGAGGGTGACGCCGAAGAGCAGATCGTCGGCACCTATCGCCTGCTGCGGCAGGATGTCGCCGCGGTCTCCGGTGGCTTCTATTCCCAATCCGAATTCGACGTCGATGCGCTGATCGCACGCCATCCGGAAAAGCGCTTCATGGAGCTCGGCCGCTCCTGCGTGCTGCCGGCCTACCGCACCAAGCGCACGGTGGAGCTGCTCTGGCAGGGCAACTGGGCCTATGCGCTGAAACACGGCATCGACGTGATGTTCGGCTGCGCCTCCTTCCACGGGACGGTGCCGGAGGAACATGCGCTGGCGCTGTCCTTCCTGCATCACAATGTGCTGGCGAAGGACGAATGGACCGTCTCGGCCCGGCCGGAGCTTTTCCGCACCATGGACCTGATGCCGTCGGAAGGCATCGATGCGCGCAAGGCGCTCTCCGCCATGCCGCCGCTGATCAAGGGCTATCTGCGCCTGGGCGCCACGGTCGGCAACGGCGCCGTCGTCGATCACGGCTTCAACACGACGGACGTGCTGGTCGTGCTGCCGATCGGCAAGATTTCCGGTCGCTATCTCAACTATTACGGCGCGGACGCCGGGCGTTTCGCCAGCTAAGCAATTCCGGGAAGACTGTGAAACGGTTTTCCGTTCGGAAGTGCATGACGCTAGAAGCACATTCGATGAAGGTCAGCATAGTTTGATTTGCCGCCCGTCCCGATCCCGGGGCGGGCGGCTTTTTATCGTGCCGTCAGCCGGCATTGTAGGCGGCAAGGGCTGCCATGTTGACGATATCGGCGTCCTTCGCCCCCATCGAGACGATCTGCACGGATTTGTCGAGACCGACGAGCATCGGGCCGATGACCATCGCGCCACCGAGTTCCTGCAACATCTTGGTCGCGATCGAGGCCGAGTGGAACGCCGGCATGACGAGCACGTTGCCGGGGCCGGAGAGGCGGCAGAACGGATACTGCTCCATGATGCGCGGGTTGAGCGCCACATCGGCCGCCATCTCTCCGTCATATTCGAAATCGACGCGGCGGCGGTCAAGAATCTTCACCGCTTCCCGCACCCGTTCCGAGCGTTCGCCGGACGGATGGCCGAAGGTCGAGTAGGCAAGCATCGCCACACGCGGGTCGTAGCCAAGGCGGCGGGCAAGGCCGGCTGCTTCTTCCGCAATGTCGGCCAGCTCTTCCGACGACGGCATGTCGTGCACGGCCGTATCGGCAACCAGCACCGTGCGACCGCGGCAAAGCGCCAGCGACGCGCCGATGACGCGATGGCCGGGCTTGGCGTCGATGCAGCGGCGCACGTCTTCCAGCGCGGTGGAATAGTTGCGGGTCAGACCTGTCACCATCGCATCCGCATCGCCGAGCGCCACCATGCAGGCCGCGAAGTGGTTGCGGTCGTTGTGGATCAGGCGCTGCGCATCACGGTAGAGGTAACCCTTGCGCTGGATGCGGGCGTAGAGATAGTCGATATAGGCATCGTTGCGCGTCGAGATGCGGGCATTGAGCAGCTCGATGCCCGGCCGGTCGAGATCGATGCCGGCACGTTCCGCCACTTCGCGCATGCGGTCATCCCGGCCGACGAGGATCGCCGTGCCGAGCTGCTGGTTGGCATAGGACACGGCGGCGCGCATCATCTGCTCTTCCTCGCCCTCGGCGAAGACGACCCGTTTCGGGTGGCGGCGCACACGGGCATAGATCTGCTGCAGTGTCGAGGCGATCGGGTCACGCCGCGCCTTCAGATCGCGGGCATAGGCGTCGAGATCCGGAATATCCTTGCGCGCGACACCCGTCTCCATCGCCGCCTTGGCGACGGCGACCGGGATTGCCGAGATCAGCCGCGGATCGAACGGCACGGGGATGATGTACTGCGCGCCGAAACGCGGGCGTACGCCCTGATAGGCGGCGGCGACATCGTCCGGCACATCTTCCTTGGCGAGATGGGCGAGCGCTTCGGCTGCCGCGATCTTCATCGCGTCGTTGATGGTGTAGGCGCGCACGTCAAGCGCGCCGCGGAAGATGTAGGGGAAGCCGAGTACGTTATTGACCTGGTTCGGATAATCCGAACGGCCGGTCGCGACGATCGCATCGTCACGGATGCGCGCGACTTCTTCCGGCGTGATTTCCGGGTCGGGGTTGGCCATGGCGAAGATGATCGGCCGCGGCGCCATGGAGCGGATCATCTCTTCCGAGAAGGCGCCTTGGGCCGAAAGGCCGAAAACGACATCCGCGCCGTCCATCGCCTCCGTGAGCGTGCGGCGGTCGGTCTTCACCGCATGCGCCGATTTCCACTGGTTCATGCCCTCTTCACGACCCTGATAGATGACGCCCTTGGTGTCGCAAAGAATGACGTTCTCCGGCGCAAAACCCATCGACTTGATGAGCTCGACGCAGGCGATGGCAGCAGCACCAGCACCATTGCAGACGAGCTTGGTCGTCTTGAAGTCGCGTCCTGTCAGCGCCAGCGCGTTGATCAGGCCGGCGGCGGCGATGATGGCGGTGCCGTGCTGGTCGTCGTGGAAGACCGGTATGTCCATCAGTTCGCGCAGGCGTTGCTCGATGATGAAACAGTCAGGCGCCTTGATGTCCTCGAGATTGATACCACCGAAGGAGGGGCCGAGGTAGCGCACGCAGTTGATGAATTCGTCGACATTTTCCGTGTCGACCTCGAGGTCGATCGAATCGACGTCGGCAAAGCGCTTGAAGAGGACGGACTTGCCTTCCATCACCGGCTTGGAGGCGAGCGCGCCGAGATTGCCGAGGCCGAGGATGGCGGTGCCGTTCGAGATGACGGCGACCATGTTGCCGCGCGTCGTGTAGTCATAGGCCTTGGAGGGATCCTCGGCGATGGCTTTCACCGGCACGGCGACGCCCGGCGAATAGGCAAGCGAAAGGTCGCGCTGCGTCGCCATCGGCTTGGTCGGCGTGATTTCCAGCTTGCCGGGACGGCCGGACGAATGGAAATCCAGCGCTTCCTTGTCCGTGACGGTTGCCCTCTGGCGATCGGTTTTGTCGGTACCCGGCATGTTCCCCCCTTACACTCCTGTGGGCGATAGACCCATAGCTGCTCACAGCTGTTGTTTTCTATATCGCTGCATGGCTAGGGTGACACCTCTTTTTTGGGAAGAACAGTCAGTCCGTGAACGATCAGATCGCCCGCCAGAACGATATCCTCTCGACAGCCGAGCTTGCCAGCGACGAAAGCCGCGCATCGGCGACGCCGATGATGGAACAATATATCGAGATCAAGGCGAACAATCCCGACAGCATGCTGTTCTACCGCATGGGCGACTTCTACGAGCTGTTCTTTCAGGACGCTGTGGACGCGTCCCGCGCGCTCGGCATCACGCTCACCAAACGCGGCCAGCATATGGGGCTCGACATCCCGATGTGCGGCGTGCCGGTGCATGCGGCGGACGATTACCTGCAAAGGCTGATTTCCGTCGGCTTCCGCGTCGCTGTCTGCGAGCAGGTCGAGGACCCGGCGGAGGCGAAGAAGCGCGGCTCGAAATCCGTGGTGCGCCGCGACGTCGTGCGCCTGGTGACGCCCGGCACGCTGACGGAAGAAAGGCTGCTCTCGCCGTCCGACGCCAACTACCTGATGACCGTCGTTCGCATCCGCGGCGGCGGCGAGCCTGCCATGGCACTTGCCTGGATCGATATCTCGACCGGCATCTTTCGCCTGTCCGAGACGGCGCAGGGCCAGCTTCTCGCCGACATCCTGCGCATCGACCCGCGTGAACTGATCGTGCCGGACACGCTGTTCCATGATCCGGAGTTCCGGCCGGTGCTGGATGTCGTCGGCCGCGTGGCGGTGCCGCAGCCGGCGGTGCTGTTCGACAGCGCGACGGCGGAAGGCCGCATCGCCCGCTATTTCGGCGTTTCCACGCTGGACGGTTTCGGCACTTTTTCGCGCGCCGAGCTGGCGGCAGCGTCCGCCGCTGTTGCCTATGTGGAAAAGACGCAGATTGCCGAGCGCCCGCCGCTCGGTCGGCCGGAGCGCGAAAGCTCGGCCTCCACGCTGTTCATCGATCCCGCCACGCGCGCCAATCTCGAACTGGTGCGCACGCTTTCCGGCGAGCGTAGCGGCACGCTGTTGAAGGCCATCGACCGCACTGTGACGGGGGGCGGTGCGCGGCTTCTTGCCGAACGACTGATGTCGCCGCTCACCGATCCCGACGCGATCAATGCGCGGCTCGATTCGATTTCGACCCTCGCTGACCGTGCGTCTTTCTGTGAAGACTTGCGACGGGCTCTGAAGCGGCTTCCCGACATGCCGCGCGCCCTTTCCCGCATCGCGCTCGGCCGCGGCGGCCCGCGGGATCTCGGCGCGATCTTGCAGGGCCTTTCCACCTCTGCCGAGGTCGCACGCCTGATGGCCGCCGAGGCGCTGGAGGGTGAACTTGCGGCGGCCGCTGGCGCGATTGTCGCCCTGCCGGTGGATCTGTCGCACCGCCTCGCCTTCATGCTGGCCGACGAACTGCCGCTTCTCAAGCGCGACGGTAGCTTCGTTCGCGAGGCGGCGGATGGCGAACTCGACGAGATGCGGGCGCTGCGCGACCAGTCGCGCCGGGTCATCGCAGGCCTCCAGCTGCAATATGCCGAGGAGACGGGCGTCAAGTCGCTCAAGATCAAACACAACAATGTGTTGGGCTATTTCATCGAGGTTTCCGCCGGCAACGCTTCGGCACTGACCGATGGCGACGAGGCGAAGGCGCGCTTCATCCATCGCCAGACCATGGCCGGCGCCATGCGGTTTACGACGACCGTGCTCTCCGAACTGGAGACGAAGATCGCCAACGCCGCCGACCGGGCGCTCGCCATCGAACTGAAAGCCTTCGACGGCCTTGTCGAAGCGGTCGTGGCCGAAGCCGAGCCCATCAAGGCGGCGGCCCGCGCACTTGCTGTCATCGATGTGTCCGTCGGGCTTGCGGCACTGGCCGAGGAGCAGGCCTATTGCCGGCCGATCGTCGATCATTCCACCATGTTCGCCATCGTCGGCGGGCGGCATCCGGTCGTCGAGCAAGCGCTGCGCCGCCAGCAGGGTGCCGCCTTCGTCGCCAATTCCTGCGACCTCTCGCCTGCGGACGGCAAGGGTCATGGCGCGATCTGGTTGCTCACCGGTCCGAACATGGGGGGTAAGTCGACCTTCCTGCGCCAGAACGCGTTGATTGCCATCCTTGCCCAGATGGGGTCTTACGTTCCGGCCGAAAGCGCGCATATCGGCATCGTCGACCGGCTGTTTTCACGCGTCGGTGCCTCCGACGATCTGGCCCGTGGCCGCTCGACCTTCATGGTCGAGATGGTCGAGACGGCGGCGATCCTCAATCAGGCGACCGACCGTTCGCTCGTCATCCTCGACGAAATCGGCCGCGGCACCGCCACTTTCGACGGCCTGTCCATCGCCTGGGCGGCCGTCGAGCACCTGCACGAGGCCAATCGCTGCCGCGGGCTTTTCGCCACGCATTTCCACGAGTTGACGGTGCTGTCCGAAAAACTCGCGCGCCTTTCCAACGCCACAATGCGCGTCAAGGAGTGGGACGGCGACGTGATCTTCCTGCATGAGGTCGGCCCCGGTGCGGCGGATCGTTCCTACGGCATACAGGTGGCGCGGCTTGCGGGTCTGCCGGCCTCCGTGGTGGCGCGCGCAAAAGACGTGCTCGCCAAACTGGAGGATGCGGACCGCAAGAATCCGGCAAGCCAGCTCATCGATGATCTGCCGCTGTTCCAGGTTGCGGTGCGTCGCGAGGAGGCCAGGCGGGATCCTGCGCCGTCCAAGGTCGAGGCGCTGGTCAAGGATATCAACCCGGACGACATGACGCCGCGCGAGGCGCTTGATGCCCTTTACGCGCTGAAGAAAGAACTTGGCAATCGCTAGCGCCTAGGATGGCTGTTTTCCGGCGCTGAAAGGGTCTATAGCGCATGCGAACCGAACGGGCGGTGGAAGACAAGCGGGACGCAGGCCGGCATCCGATGGAACATAAGCTTTTGGCACCGGCCGATTCCGGCCTTCTCGACGTGCCGGCGTTGCGCGCCAGATGTGAATTCATCGCCAGCACCAATGCCGATTACCGCGACCGCATGCGCAGCGCACTTCTGGCCGAATTCAAGAAGGTCAATGCGGCCGGGCGCGAACGGGCGCGCGAACTGCTTTTTGCCGATGGCAGCGGCCTGCAATGCGCCGCCCGCATTTCCTGGCTGCAGGACCAGCTGATCGCCGTCCTGCACGATTTCGCCCTGAACCACGTCTTCAGTGCCGGCCAGGCCTCGCCTGCCAGCCGCATCACGGTCACGGCCGTCGGTGGCTATGGCCGCGGGACGCTGGCACCGGGCTCGGATATCGACCTGCTCTTCCTGCTGCCGGCGAAACCCGCCGCCTGGAGCGAGCCGGCCATCGAGTTCATGCTCTATATCCTGTGGGATCTCGGCTTCAAGGTCGGCCATGCCACGCGCAATCTGGAAGAGTGCATCCAGCTCTCCAAGGGCGACATGACGATCCGCACCGCGATCCTCGAGGCCCGCTATATCTGCGGTTCGGTCGCGCTGTTCGAGGAATTGGCCGTGCGCTTCGACCGCGAGATCGTGCGCAATACCGGCCCGGAATTCATCGCGGCGAAACTCGCCGAGCGTGACGAACGCCACCGCAAGGCCGGCGATACGCGCTACCTTGTCGAGCCGAACGTCAAGGAAGGCAAGGGCGGGCTTCGCGACCTGCACACGCTGTTCTGGATCGCCAAGTACTTCTATCACATCCGCGATCCGGCCGAACTGGTGAAGCTCGGCGTGCTGTCGCGGCAGGAATACAAGCTCTTCCAGAAGGCGGACGATTTCCTCTGGGCGGTGCGCTGCCACATGCATTTCCTGACGGGCAAGGCAGAGGAGCGGCTGTCCTTCGACATCCAGCGCGAGATCGCCGAATGCCTGGGCTACCAGCCGCATCCGGGTCTCTCCGCCGTCGAACGCTTCATGAAGCACTATTTCCTGGTCGCGAAGGACATCGGCGACCTGACGCGCATCTTCTGCGCCACGCTGGAGGACCAGCAGGCGAAGGAAGCGCCCGGCATCTCGGCCGCCATCAGCCGCTTTACCCGCCGCACGCGAAAGATTGCCGGCACGCTGGATTTCCTCGAAGACCGCGGCCGCATCACGATTGCCGATCCTGACGTCTTCAAGCGCGACCCGGTCAATCTCATCCGGCTGTTCCATATCGCCGACATCAACGGGCTGGAGTTCCATCCCGATGCGTTGAAACAGGTGACGCGCTCGCTGAAGCTCATCAACGGGGCACTGCGCGAGAACGAGGAAGCAAACCGTCTCTTCCTGTCGATCCTGACCTCGCCGCGCGACCCGGCGCTCATTCTGCGCCGCATGAACGAGGCCGGCGTGCTCGGTAAGTTCATCCCGGAATTCGGCAAGATCGTCGCGATGATGCAGTTCAACATGTATCACCACTACACGGTCGACGAACACCTGATCCGGGCTGTCGGCGTGCTCGCCGACATCGACCAGGGCCGCGAGAAGGAAGCGCACCCGCTGAGCTATCAGGTGATGCCCGGCATCGAGGACCGCATATCGCTTTATGTCGCAGTCCTGCTGCACGACATCGCCAAGGGCCGGCCGGAGGACCATTCCGAAGCGGGCGCGAAAGTCGCGCGCAAACTTTGCCCGCGCTTCGGTCTTTCGCCGAAGCAGACGGAATTGGTGGTCTGGCTGATCGAGGAACACCTCACCATGTCGATGGTCGCGCAGACACGCGACTTGAACGACCGCAAGACCATCGTCGACTTTGCCGAAAAAGTGCAGTCGATGGAGCGGTTGAAGATGCTCTTGGTGCTGACGGTCTGCGACATCCGCGCCGTCGGCCCCGGCGTGTGGAACGGCTGGAAGGGCCAGTTGCTGCGCACACTCTACTACGAAACCGAGCTGCTGATTTCCGGTGGTTTTTCCGAGCTGTCACGCAAGGAGCGTGCCCAGGCGGCGCGCGAAGTCCTGTCCAATGCGCTTCCGGCCGACTGGAGCCAGAAGGACCGCAAGGCCTGCACGAAGCTGCACTACGATCCCTACCTGCTAACTGTGTCGCTGGAGGATCAGGTGCGCCATGCCGCGTTCATCCGCGAGGCGGACAAGGCCGGCAAGCCGCTCGCCACCATGGTGCGCACGCATTCATTCCACGCCATCACCGAAATCACGGTGCTGTCGCCCGACCATCCGCGTCTCTTGACGGTAATTGCCGGAGCGTGTGCGGCAGCGGGCGCCAACATCGTCGACGCGCAGATCTTCACGACCTCCGACGGGCGGGCGCTCGACACGATCCTCGTCAACCGCGAGTTCCCCAACGATGCCGACGAGACACGCCGCGCCGCCACGATCGGCCGGATGATCGAGGACGTGCTGTCCGGCCGCAAGCGCCTGCCGGAGGTGATCGCGACCCGCACCAAGAGCCGCAAGCGCAACCGCACTTTCACCGTGCCGCCGGCCGTCACCATCTCGAATACGCTGTCGAACAAGTTCACGGTCATCGAGATCGAATGCCTCGACCGGCCCGGCCTGCTGTCCGAGGTGACGGCGGTGCTGTCGGATCTGTCGCTCGACATCGCCTCGGCGCATATCACCACCTTCGGCGAAAAGGTCATCGACACGTTCTACGTCACCGATCTCGTCGGCCAGAAGGTCACCAACGACAACAGGCATACCAACATCATCGCCCGGTTGAAGGCTGTGATGGCGGACGAGGCGGATGAAGTGCGTGACCGCATGCCGCCGGGCATGATCGCGCCGGCCGCCCCGGCGCCGAGAAGGGTCAAGGCACAACAATGAGTCTGGTCAAGAAATTCGCGACCGTCGGCGGCGCGACGCTCGGCAGCCGCGTGCTCGGTTTTGCGCGCGAAACGCTGATGGCGGCGGCACTCGGCACCGGGCCGATGGCCGACGCCTTCTACGCCGCCTTCCGTTTCCCGAACCTCTTCCGCCGCCTGTTTGCCGAAGGCGCCTTCAACGCCGCCTTCGTGCCGCTCTTCGCCAAGGAGATCGAGGCCGGCGGTATCGACGGGGCAAAGCGCTTCTCCGAAGAAGTGTTTGGCGTGCTGTTCTCCGTGCTTCTGTTGCTGACCATCGCGATGGAGCTGTTGATGCCGCTCCTCGTCGCCTGGGTCATCGCGCCGGGCTTCGTGGGGGATGCGGAAAAGTTCGACGTGACGGTCAAGCTTGCCGTCGTCATGTTCCCCTACCTGATGTGCATGTCGCTGACGGCGATGCTGTCGGGCATGCTGAACTCGCTGCATCACTATTTCGCCGCCGCCATCGCGCCTGTCTTCCTCAATATCGTGCTGATCGGCGCACTCGGCTACGGTCTCTGGCAGGGCGCCTCGCCGCTTGAGACGGCGTGGTATCTCTCCTGGGGCGTGCTTGTCTCCGGCCTGTTGCAGATGGCCGTGCTCTATGCCGGCGTGCGCCATGCGGGCATAAAGATCGGCTTTCGCCGCCCGCGCATCACGCCGAACGTCAAGCGTCTGCTGTGGCTGGCGTTTCCCGCAGCCGTCACCGGCGGCATCACCCAGATCAACCAGATCATCGGCCAGATGATCGCCTCCACCAGGGACGGCGCGATTTCCGTTCTGCAATATGCCGACCGCGTCTACCAACTGCCGCTCGGCGTCGTCGGCATCGCCGTCGGTGTCGTGCTGCTGCCGGAACTGGCGCGGGCGCTGAAGGGCGGACAGGAGCGGGAAGCCAGCAACCTGCAGAACCGCTCGCTGGAATTCGTGCTCTTCCTGACTTTGCCGGCCGCCGGTGCCCTCTGGGTGATTTCCGACGAGATCGTGCGCGTGCTCTACGAGCGCGGCGCCTTCAGCCCGGAAACCACTTCTATTGTGGCGGGCACGCTCGCTATCTACGGTCTCGGCCTGCCGGGCTTCGTGATGATCAAGGCGCTGAACCCCAGCTTCTTCGCCCGCGAGGATACCAAGACGCCGATGCGCATCACGCTCATGTCGGTCGTCATTAACTGCGTGCTCGCGGTCTCGCTTTTCCCGCTGTTTTTCGAGCGCGGCATCGCCACGGCGGAAGCCGTGTCCGGCTGGCTGACGGCAATCCTGCTTTTCGTGACGCTGGTGCGTCGTGGCCATTGGCCGTTGGAGAAAGCGCTGCTCTGGCGTGTCGCAAGGCTGCTGATCGCGACGGTCATCATGGCCGTGGCGCTCGACTATGCCTCCGACTATCTCGCCGATCGACTTGCGCCTGCATCGCCGCTCTACGAGCAGCTTCTGGCGCTTGGCCTGCTCATCGGCCTTGCCATGGTCGTCTATTTTTCCGTCGCCTTCCTGATCGGCGGCGCAAACCTTGGCATGATCCGCCGCAACATCAAGCGCAAGCCGAAGGCTGCGGCAACGCCCACGGACGAGCCGTCGGAATAGGCTTTCAGCGCGCGGCGAGTGCCGTGCGCCGCCCAAGCCGGGCCAGTCCGCCGCAATAGTGCCAGCGCCGCTTCGACCCGACATCGACATGGACGATGCCGTTGCAATAGGTGCCGATGCCGCCGATCGACGGGGCGGATCGCGCGGCGGCAACAATCCGCTTCACGGAAACGCCCGGCACCCGGATATCGGCGGCGAGGCATTTTCGGTGCAGCGATCCGCGGCGACCACCTGAACGATGACCGGACGTGACAAGCGGGCGCCGCCCGACCTGGCGAGCAATATGGGAGAGGATCACCCGCAATTTGCCCGGAAAACATCGGTGCCGCACGCGTGTCGTCTGGACGGTGTAGACCTTCGCGACGCCGCCTTTTTCGTTTTTGGCGACGTGTCTGTGATTGCCGCCTGCCGTGGCTTCGGCCGCGAAAATCGATGTCAGTGCGATCACACAGGCAAATAAGGTCGAGCAATTGTTGCGCATGGCACACTCCGGTTTGCGCCACCGCGTCGAAACGCGGCCGATCAAAATCCGATTGCCCCTTTTCCCCGCCGGGAGCAGAGGCCCGGAAAGTGTCATTTATGAGGAGCTGCTGATGAGAGGCCGATTGAGGCTTCGGCGCGCAGAACCCGCCGTGCTGGCCCTCTTGATCGACATCCCCGCGCCGTGCATAAGCGCCCACATATTTTTCGTGCAATTCCGGACGGAAAACCGCCCTGGAACGGCTTCAGCAACAGGATCAGGCCCTCCACCCGCCTGAAGGATAAACGTCATGAGCGCATTCAAGCCTCTCGTCTTCTCCGGCGTCCAGCCGACCGGAAACCTCCATCTCGGCAACTATCTGGGCGCGATCCGCAAGTTTGTGGCCCTTCAGGCCGACAACGACTGCATCTACTGTGTCGTGGATCTGCACGCTCTCACGGCGCAGCTGGTGCACGAGGACATGCGCGGCCAGATCCGCTCGATTGCGGCGGCGTTCATCGCGTCGGGCATCGACCCGACGAAACACATCGTTTTCAACCAGTCCGCGGTGCCGCAGCATGCGGAGCTTGCCTGGATCTTCAACTGCGTGGCGCGCATCGGCTGGATGGAGCGCATGACCCAGTTCAAGGACAAGACCGGCGGCAAGAACGCCGAGCAGGTCTCGCTCGGCCTGCTTGCCTATCCAAGCCTGATGGCGGCCGACATCCTTGTCTACCGCGCCACCCACGTGCCGGTCGGCGACGACCAGAAGCAGCACCTGGAACTGACCCGCGACATCGCCCAGAAATTCAACATCGACTTCAGCAGCCACATCCGCAACGCCGGTACCGGCGTCGATATCGTTGTCGGCGAGGAGCCGGTGCATGCCTATTTCCCGATGGTCGAGCCGCTGATCGGCGGTCCGGCGCCGCGTGTCATGTCGCTCCGCGACGGTACGAAGAAGATGTCGAAGTCGGATGCGTCCGATCTCTCGCGCATCAACCTCACCGACGATGCCGACACGATCTCCAAGAAGATCCGCAAGGCGAAGACCGACCCGGACGCGTTGCCGAGCGAAGTCGAAGGCCTGAAGGGTCGCCCCGAGGCGGATAACCTCGTCGGCATCTATGCGGCGCTCTCCGACAAGACCAAGGCCGAGATTCTGTCCGAGTTCGGCGGCCAGCAGTTTTCCGCCTTCAAGCCAGCGCTGGTCGACCTTTCCGTTAACGTGCTGTCGCCGATCACCGACGAGATGCGCCGCCTGATGGACGACACGACCCATATCGACGCGATCCTGCGGGATGGTGGCGAAAGGGCGCGGGCGCGGGCCGAAAAAACTATGAAGGAAGTTCGCGACATCGTCGGTTTTGTGCAGTAAGGTCGCCGCGAAACGTCCTGACGCAATTCGGCAAAAGTGTGCAGCGGTTTTGCGCCTGGAATTGCGTAGGAAACAAAGAAAAGGGGCCGTATGGTTTCTCGACGACTTTCCCGCCTTGAAGGCCACCGCCGGAAATTTCTGGCGGTCATCGACGACACGCCGGAATGCCAGCGCGCCGTCCACTATGCGGGAAGCCGGGCGAAGAATTCCAATGGCGGCGTCGTGCTGCTCTATGTGATCGCCAACGCCGATTTCCAGCAATGGCTGGGCGTCGAGGAGATCATGCGGGCGGAAGCGCGCGAGGCGGCGGAAGCCGTGCTCGCCAAGGCGGCGCAGGCGCTGCGCGAAGCGGTCGGCATCGAGGCGGAAATGGTCATCCGCGAAGGTGTCGCAAGCGAAGCCATCAACGGGCTGATCGAGGAGGACCGCGATATCGCGATCCTCGTTCTGGCGGCCGGATCCGCCAAGGAAGGGCCGGGGCCGCTGGTCTCGTCGCTCGCAAGCCGTGCGCAGGCGTTTCCGATCCCGGTCACCGTCATTCCTGACCAGCTCAGCGACGAGGAACTCGACGCGCTGAGCTAAAGCAATTCCAGCAAAAGTGCGCTGCGGATTTGCGACCGGCAAGGATGGCCTCGGTCTTGAAGACGGGCGCGGAAAAGCCTATCTTCTTTTGAATTATTCTAAATGTCTTGGCCGGCCGGCAAGCGCCGTGCCGCACGGAGAGAAAGATGTTCATCCAGACCGAAGCGACGCCGAACCCGGCGACCCTGAAGTTCCTGCCAGGCAAGATCGTGCTGGAGAGCGGCACGGCCGAGTTCCGCGACGAGACGGAGGCGCGTGCCGCCTCTCCGCTCGCCGCCCGCCTTTTCGGCGTGCCCGGCGTCACCGGCGTGTTCCTCGGCTACGATTTCATCACGGTCACCAAGGACAGCGCCGACTGGCAGCACATGAAGCCGGCGATCCTTGGCAACATCATGGAACACTTCATGTCCGGCCAGCCGGTCGTGGCGAGCGGTGCGCTTGCCGGCCACGGCGAACCGGAAGAGGGCGAGTTCTTCAACGAAGGCGACGAAACGATTGTCGCGACCATCAAGGAACTACTCGACACCCGCGTCCGCCCGGCCGTGGCGCAGGACGGCGGCGACATCACCTTCAAGGGTTTCCGCGATGGCGTCGTCTATCTCAACATGAAGGGTGCCTGCTCGGGCTGCCCGTCTTCGACGGCGACGTTGAAGCACGGCGTGCAGAACCTTCTTCGCCATTTCGTACCGGAAGTGCAGGAAGTTGAAGCCGTTATGTAATGCCTGCCCCGCGAACCGCAGGTCGCCGACATGATCCTCCTTGCGATCGATACGGCGGGCACGGGCTGTTACGCGGCGCTCTATGACACCGATCAGGACACGATCCTCGGCGCCGCCGGCGCCGATATCGGCCGCGGCCATGCCGAGCGGCTGATGGATTTCGTCGATGCGGCACTTGATGCCGCCGGCATGACCTTGCAGGACATCGGCCGCATCGCGGTCACCGTCGGCCCCGGCTCCTTCACCGGCATTCGCGTCGGCGTGGCGGCGGCCCGTGGCCTGGCGCTGGCGCTCGGCGTGCCGGCCGTCGGCGTCTCGACGCTTGCGGCGCTCGCTGCCGACCACAAGACGGGAACGCCCCTCATGGTCGCGATGGATGCCAAGCGCGACGAGGTCTACTGGCAGCGATTTGCAGCCGATGGCGCGGAAGCATCGCCGCCTGCGATCGCCGCCCTTGACGAGGCGCGCGGCATTGCCGCGGCACATGATGGCGCACTCGCGGGCTCTGCCGCTGCATTGCTGCGCGATGGCGCCCCGCAGACGGGCGATGGCGTCTCCATCGCCACCGTAGCCCGCCTCGGTGCAAGCCTTGATCCGCAAACCAGCCTGCCGAAACCGCTCTATCTGCGCGGCCCCGATGCCAAGCCGCAGGCGGGATTCGCGATCCGGAGGGCGTGATCTCATGTCGCTCACCGACTATTTCACCCGCAAGCCGGCCTTCGACATCTTCCCGCTCGAAACCGCCGATGCCGGCATTGCCGCGACGCTGCATCGCGCGCGGTTTCCCCAGCCGTGGAACGACGGCGAATTCCATTCCCTGCTGTCGCAGCAGCCGGTCTACGGCTTCGTCGCGCTGCGGGAAGGCGTACTCGGCCGAACCGCCGGCGGCTTCGTGCTGGCGCGCGCCGTGGCCGGTGAGGCAGAAATCCTGACGATCGGCGTCGATCTGCGCTTCGAGCGGGCCGGCCTCGGCTGGCGGCTGATGCAGGCGGCGCTTCGCGAGGCGAAAATGCGCGGCGCGGAGGATATTTTCCTCGAGGTCGATGACGGCAATGTTGCGGCTTGCGGGCTTTACACCAAGCTTGGCTTCATCAAGGTGGGCGAGCGCAAGGCCTATTATGCCGCAGCCGATGGCCGCCGGTCCACGGCGCTTGTCATGCGGCGTGATCTTCGCTAGTTCCCCTGTATTGGGAGGCTGAACGAACAAGGGCGGGTCGCATGACGGAAGTGGAGAAAACGCTGGAAGAGCTTTGTGTCGAGCGCGGCATGCGCATGACGGAGCAGCGCCGAATCATCGCGCGCGTGCTGGAAGGTTCTGCCGATCATCCGGACGTCGAGGAGCTCTACCGCCGTTCGTCCGCTGTCGATGCGCGCATTTCCATCTCGACCGTTTATCGCACCGTCAAACTCTTCGAGGATGCCGGCATTATCGAGCGTCACGATTTTCGCGACGGTCGCTCACGCTACGAGACGGTTCCGGACGAGCATCACGACCACCTGATCGACCTCAAGACCGGCCTGGTCATCGAGTTCCATTCGCCGGAAATCGAGGCCTTGCAGGAGCGCATCGCGCGCGAGCACGGTTTTCGGCTCGTCGACCACCGCCTGGAGCTCTACGGCGTTCCCCTCAAGGAGGGCGAGTGAGGCAAACCCTTGCTCTCTTTGAATGCCTGCCGGTGATCATTTGATCACCTGGCTGCGCCTTGCCATTGCCCTGATCGTCCTCGTCACGGTGACGCTGGTCCTGCTGCCGATCCAGCTTGTCGGCCTGCGCTTCAATCTGAAACTCCGCCGCCGCGTGCCACGTCTCTGGCATCGCGTCGCCTGCCGTGTGCTCGGTCTGAAGGTGCGCGTGCACGGTACGCTGGAGCCCAGCCGTCCGCTGCTGATCGCCGCCAACCATGCCTCCTGGAAGGACATCATGGTGCTCGGCTCGGTGGCCGATGTCGTCTATATCGCCAAGGCCGAGGTGCGTGGCTGGCCGGTCTTCGGCCTGCTTGCCCGCTTGCAGGCGACGATCTTCGTGGAGCGCGAGCAGCGCCAGAAGACCGGCGACCAGGTGGACGAGATCGCACGCCGCCTGACCGATGGCGAAATCGTCGTGCTCTTCCCGGAAGGTACGACCTCGGACGGCAATCGCCTGCTGGAGATGAAGACCTCGCTGTTTGGCGCCGCCGCGTCCGCCGTGCCGCATGCGCCGGGCGGCGTGGTGCATATCCAGCCGGTGTCGATTGCCTATACCGGCGTGCATGGCATGGCGATGGGGCGTTTCCACCGACCGCTCGCCGCCTGGCCGGGCGATATCCAACTCTTGCCGCATCTGCTCGGCGTGGCGCGCGAAGGCGCGGTCGATGTCGACGTCGATTTTGGCGAGCGCGTGGACTACACCCGGGCGAGCAATCGCAAGCAGGTGAGCCGCCATGTGGAGGCGCGCATCCGCGCCATGCTGGGTGCGCGGCTGCGCGGCCGGTAGATCCACGGCAGACAGGGCTTCATTTTCCGGGGTTTTTCCACTATGGAAGCGGCCATGAGCGAACAATCCCTCTCCACGCCCGTCGCAATCGCCACGCCAAACACCCGCAAGGTCTTCGTGAAGACCTATGGCTGTCAGATGAACGTCTATGACAGCGAGCGCATGACGGATGCGCTGGCGAAGGACGGCTATCAGGCGACGGATGTGCTGGAAGAGGCCGACCTCGTCCTCCTCAACACCTGTCACATCCGAGAGAAGGCGGCGGAAAAGGTCTATTCCGAACTCGGCCGTCTGCGCGACATGAAGAAGGCCCGCGCCAAGGATGGCCGCGAAATGGTGATCGGCGTCACCGGCTGCGTCGCCCAGGCCGAAGGCAAGGAAATCCTGCGCCGCGCGCCCGCCGTCGACCTGGTGATCGGCCCGCAGACCTATCATCGCCTGCCCGACGCGCTGCGTCGCGCCAAGGGTGGCGAGCGCGTCGTCGAGACGGACTATGCGATCGAGGACAAGTTCGAACACCTGCCGGCACCGGAAAAGGCCAGGACTCGCGCCCGCGGCGTCACCGCCTTCCTCACCGTGCAGGAAGGCTGCGACAAGTTCTGTACGTTCTGCGTGGTGCCTTACACGCGTGGATCCGAAGTTTCCCGCCCTGTTTCGCAGATCGTCTCCGAGGCCGAGCGCCTCGTCGACGGCGGCGTGCGCGAAATCACGCTGCTTGGCCAGAACGTTAACGCCTGGCACGGCCTTGGCCCGGACGGCACCGAATGGGGCCTGGGCGAGCTACTCTATCGGCTCGCCGAGATCGAGGGCCTCGCGCGGCTCCGCTATACGACGAGCCATCCGCGCGACATGGACGATCGCCTGATCGAGGCGCACCGAGACCTGCCGGCGCTGATGCCCTATCTGCATCTGCCGGTGCAGTCGGGCTCCGACCGTATCCTGAAAGCCATGAACCGCCGCCACACGGCGGCGGAATATATCGCCCTGATTGAACGCGTCCGAGCCATCCAGCCGGAGCTTGCGATTTCTGGCGATTTCATCGTCGGCTTCCCCGGCGAGACCGATCAGGACTTCGAGGACACGATGCGTCTTATCGAGACGGTCGGTTATGCACAGGCATTTTCGTTCAAATATTCCATCCGCCCCGGCACGCCGGGTGCCGAGATGGACGGCCATGTCGCCGAGGACGTGAAGTCGGAACGCCTTGAAAGATTGCAGGCTTTGCTGTTTCGCCAGCAGCGCGAATTCGCCCGCACCTGCATCGGCAAGGAGATTGACCTGCTTCTGGAGAAGCCCGGCCGCATGCCGGGACAGCTCGTCGGCCGCTCGCCCTGGCTGCAGCCTGTGAATGTTGATGCAAAAGCGTCGAAAATCGGTGACATTATCAGGGTACGAATCACCGATACCGGGCCCAACAGCCTCTTCGCAGAAGCGATCGGGTGACGGGCGGACCCAAGGAGCTTGACCGCTTGAACGGACACGAACTGATGACGTCACCGCCGCGCCAGTCGAAAACCCAGACCGACGCAAATCACTTCGTGCTCACTTTCGAGAACAATCGATACGCAAGCGAGCTTTTCGGCCAGTTCGACCAGCACCTCAAACTTATCGAGCAGCGCCTCGGCATAGACGCTCGAGCGCGTGGCAATTCCGTCTCGATCTCCGGTGAAATCGTGGCCACCAACCAGGCCCGCCGTGCGCTTGACTATCTCTACGGACGCCTGCAAAGCGGCGGCTCGATCGAGCTTTCCGATGTCGAAGGCGCGATCCGCATGGCGATCGCCGCGGACGACCAGCTTTCGCTGCCGACCATGGAGCGCAAGGCCAAGCTCTCCATGTCGCAGATCTCCACCCGCAAGAAGACCATCGTTGCCCGCACGCCGATGCAGGATACCTATATCCGCGCGCTGGAGCGTTCCGAGCTTGTCTTCGGCGTCGGCCCGGCCGGTACCGGCAAGACCTATCTCGCTGTCGCCCATGCCGCCCAGCTTCTGGAGCGTGGCGCTGTCGATCGCATCATCCTGTCGCGTCCGGCCGTCGAAGCCGGCGAGCGGCTCGGCTTCCTGCCGGGCGACTTGAAGGAGAAGGTCGATCCCTACCTTCGGCCACTCTATGATGCGCTCTACGACATGATGCCCGGCGACAAGGTGGAACGCGCCATCGCCGCCGGCGTCATCGAAATCGCGCCGCTCGCCTTCATGCGCGGCCGCACGCTCGGCAATGCCGTGGTCATCCTCGACGAGGCGCAGAACACGACCTCGATGCAGATGAAGATGTTTTTGACGCGCCTCGGCGAGAACGGCCGCATGATCGTCACCGGCGACCCGAGCCAGGTCGACCTGCCGCGCGGTGTCAAGTCGGGCCTCGTCGAAGCGCTGCAGATCCTCAAGGGTGTCGAAGGCGTCGCGGTCGCCCGCTTCAAGGATGTCGACGTCGTGCGCCATCCGATGGTCGCCCGTATCGTCCGGGCCTATGAAGCCCAGACGGCCGTGCAGGACGAAAGCGAGCAGACAGACCGCTGAGGTGGTCCGAAATCCAATGAGCGAACTCGATATCCAGATTTCCGTGGAGGAGGGCGCATGGCCCCCTGAAGAGCGGCTGCGCGAGACCAGCGAACGCGTTCTGAGTGTGGCGGCGGGATTCCTCGCAAGAGAGGAAAAACAACCGTTCCCCAAGACGGGTGCGCCCGAAGTCTCGCTGGTCTTCACCAGTGACGAAGAAATCCGCGGCATCAATGCGGAATGGCGCAGCCAGGACAAGCCGACCAACGTGCTGTCCTTCCCGGCCTTCCCGCTGACACCCGGAAAAATGCCGGGGCCGATGCTCGGCGACATCATCTTTGCCGAGGAAACGCTGACCCGCGAGGCGGGCGAACTCGGCAAGTCTTTCGACGATCACCTCACGCATCTCCTGGTGCATGGATTTCTGCATCTCTTCGGCTATGATCATATGGACGATGAAGAAGCGGAAAAAATGGAAGGGCTGGAGACTCGCATTCTTGCCGAGCTTGGCCTATCTGACCCTTACGGGGATGACCCCGATGAATAGTTTGGACCAATGAGCGACTTTAGAAGCCAGTCGGTAGCGACGGAAAAGAACGAGGCGGACGCCTCAAGTCAGGACGAGGCGGGCAGTAGTAGCAGCGCGCCGAAGCAGGAAAGCGCGGGCCGGTCATCCCTCTGGTCCCGCGCGACACGGCTTTGGCGCATGACGGGTGCCTCGACCCTTCGCAAGGACCTCACCGAGGCCTTGATGACCGAGGACAGCGGCGGCGTGCCGGCTTTCCTGCCCGAAGAACGGGCGATGCTGCACAACATTCTTCGTTTCCGCGAGGTTCGGGTCGAAGACGTCATGGTGCCGCGGGCCGATATCGAGGCCGTCGACCAGGACATCACGATCGCCGAATTGATGGTGATTTTCGAGGATTCCGGCCGCTCGCGCATGCCGGTCTATAATGAGAGCCTCGATGACCCGCGCGGCATGGTCCATATCCGCGACCTTCTCGCCTATGTCACCAAGCAGGCCCGCAACAAACGCCGCACCGGAGCGAAGAACGGCACGGCCGCCGCTGTTGTTGCCGCCGCCGAGAAGCCGGTACGCAAGCCCAAGCCGGAATTCGATCTTGGACGTGTCGATCTCTCCAAGACGGTCGCCGAGGCAGGCATCATCCGCCAGGTTCTCTTCGTGCCGCCGTCCATGCTCGCCGCCGACCTGATGGCGCGTATGCAGGCCGACCGCACGCAGATGGCGCTCGTCATCGACGAATATGGTGGTACCGACGGTCTCGCCTCGCTGGAGGATATCGTCGAGATGGTTGTCGGCGACATCGAGGACGAACACGACGACGACGAAGTGATGATCCAGCGTGTCAGCGACGACGTGTTTGTTGCCGATGCACGCGTCGAACTCGAGGAACTCGCCGAAGCGATCGGTCGGGATTTCGATATTCGTGACCAGTTGGAAGATGCCGATACGCTTGGCGGCTTGATCTTCGCCTCGCTCGGCCGCATTCCGGTGCGCGGCGAGGTCGTGCAGGCGGTGCCGGGCTTCGAATTCCATGTGCTCGATGCCGATCCGCGCCGCGTTAAGCGCGTGCGTGTCACGCGCAAGCGCGCCGGCTCGGTCCGCCGCCGCGAGCGCCGGCCGGAAGGCGAGGGGACGACCACGCCCGCCGACCACGCAAAGCTGCCTGAACAGCAGAATGACGGGGCGAGTGCCGAATAGGCTGCGTCCGCCATTCTTCTAAAATGATCTGCGCCTTGTGCCGCCGTGAAGCGGGACAAGGCGTTGGTTTTTTGGAAGACTGGCGCGGGCTGATTCGGGCAGAAACTCCAGCACGTTGCGTGGGGATTTTCGTCCGAAACTGCGACAAAACAAGGGGACAGGGCGTTTTCGCGTTTCGGCGAAGCGAGAAGGCTCGAGCAAAGGGGACGGCATGGAGCGGCTTGCGAGCACGGTCATGCTCCTGTCTGGAACGAGACGGGCGCTTGTGGCATTTCTTGCCGGACTGATCGGCGTGCTGGCACTGCCACCCTTCGGCTTCTTCGCGGCTTTCTTTGTCTCCTTCACCTTGCTTGTCTGGCTGCTCGACGGCGCCAGCGCCGCGCCGGAGGCCGGTTTCCTGCGGCGCCTTGCTCCAGCCTTTCGCATCGGCTGGTTCTTCGGCTTCGGCTATTTCGTTGGCGGACTCTGGTGGCTCGGCAATGCGTTGCTCGTGGAGGCCGACGCATTCGCCTGGGCGCTGCCGCTCGCCGTCTTCGGCCTGCCCGCCTTCCTCGCCTTGTTTTACGGTTTTGCGACTGCGCTCGCGCGCCTTCTTTGGTCGGATGGCATGGGCCGCATTGCCGCGCTCGCGCTTGCCTTCGGTATCGGCGAGTGGCTGCGCAGCACCCTCTTTACCGGTTTTCCCTGGAATGCTGTCGGGTATGGCGCGATGCCCGTACCGCTGCTCATGCAATCGTCCGGTCTCGTCGGCATTGCGAGCATGAATGCGCTCGCCGTCTTCGTCTTCGCCGCGCCGGCGCTGCTTGGCACCCGGCGTGGCAGGGTTCCCGGCCTCACGCTCGCCGTAGTGCTCTTTGCCGCTCATGTCGGCTATGGTTATTATGCGCTGAACATGGTGCCGACGCCGCAAAACGAGGCGACCGTCATCCGGCTCGTCCAGCCCGTCATCGACCAGTCGACGAAACTCGATGATTCCGCCCGGGGCGAAATTTTTGAGCGGCACCTTTCCTTGAGTGCGGCAAAGCCTGGAGAGGGCGGCAAGCGGCCCGATATCGTCGTCTGGCCGGAAACCTCCATTCCCTTCATCCTGACGGACAATCCGGATGCCCTCGTGCGCATTGCCGATGTGCTGGAGGATGATCAGGTGCTGATCGCCGGCGCGGTGCGTACGGAGAGTGCCGGTTCCGGCAAGGCGCCGCGCTACTACAATTCCATCTACGCGATTGACGGCAAGGGGCAGATCATCGGCGCGGCCGACAAGGTTCATCTGGTGCCGTTCGGCGAATACATGCCCTTTGCCGAGGTGTTTGAAAGTTTTGGTGTGAGTGCGGTCGCCATGCCGGGTGGTTTTTCCGCCGCCCGCGACCATCAGCTTCTCAATGCACTCGGCAAGGGTCTTTATCCGCTGGTCTGCTACGAGGCGATCTTCCCACACGAGATCAACGGATCGGCAGACGATGCGGCCGCGTTGCTGAATGTGACCAACGATGCCTGGTTCGGCACAACGCCCGGCCCCTTCCAGCACTTCCAGCAGGCGCGCCTGCGGGCCGTCGAGCGCGGCCTGCCACTGATTCGCGCCGCCAACAATGGCATTTCGGCCGTCATCGATGCGAAAGGGCAGGTCGTGGCCGGCCTTGCACACGACGTACCGGGCTTCGTGGACGCAACTCTTCCGGGAAGGTTTACGTTGGGTGAGGGGGCAAAGTGGCGGAACTGGTCATTTCCGATCGTTCTCGGCTTTCTCTTCGCAATAGGGGGCATTTCTCGCATTGGTTTTAGAAACAGGGTGAATTGACCAAAAACCCCTAAAATAGCATAGTGCACGCCGCCGGCTGTTCTCCTGTATTGTGATGACCTTCAGTGGTTGCGCATACAACGTGACGTTAAGTCATCGTGAGGGCTGCCGGATGGGTGGGGCCAATTCCGCGCGTTAGGACGAAAGTGATGATGGAAAACAAAAAGAAGCCGAATCCGATCGATATACATGTCGGCAGCCGGATCCGGCTTCGCAGGACCATGCTCGGCATGAGCCAGGAGAAGCTGGGGGAGAGCCTCGGCATCACCTTCCAGCAGATCCAGAAATACGAAAAGGGCACGAACCGTGTCGGCGCCAGCCGGTTGCAGAATATTTCGAGCATCCTGAACGTCCCCGTCTCCTTCTTCTTCGAGGACGCGCCGGGCGACCAGACAAACACGCAGGCCGGGTTCGCTGAAGCATCGAGCTCCAACTATGTGGTCGATTTCCTGTCGTCCTCCGAGGGTCTCCAGCTCAACCGCGCCTTCGTCCGGATCGGTGATCCGAAGGTGCGCCGCAAGCTCGTCGACCTCGTCAAGGCGCTGGCGGCCGAAGCCGAGCTTGAGTGATTAATCGTTCTGGCAACGGATGAAAGGGCGGTCCCTCGGGGCCGCCTTTCCTGTTTCTGGCGGCCCGTATCGCGCCAGTGGCAGCCGCGGAATAACGCCTGAAATCACGGGACATAAACATATTCTTATGTCCTTCTGTGCTTGTCTTTCCCCCGCGAACTGAATAACAACGTCGAAGTCTATTTTCTTTGAGGGGAATTCCCGCATGCGCAGCAGTTATCTCTTCACCAGCGAGTCCGTCGCCGAGGGTCACCCGGACAAGGTTTGCGACCGGATCTCTGACGAAATCGTCGATCTGGTTTATCGCGAAGCCGTGAAGTCGAAGGTCGATCCCTGGTCGGTTCGTATCGCCTGCGAGACGCTTGCCACGACCAACCGCGTCGTGATTGCCGGTGAAGTCCGCCTGCCGCCGAGCCTGCTCAAGAAAGACAAGGACGGCAACGACGTCATCAATCCCGCGAAGTTCAAGGCCGCCGCCCGCAAGGCGATCCGCGACATCGGCTACGAGCAGGACGGTTTTCACTGGAAGACGGCGAGGATAGACGTCCTGCTGCACTCCCAGTCCGCCGATATCGCCCAGGGCGTCGATAACGCTGCCGACAAGCAGGGCGACGAGGGTGCAGGCGACCAGGGCATCATGTTCGGCTACGCCTGCCGCGAAACGGCAGAGCTCATGCCGGCGCCGCTTTACTATTCGCATCGTATCCTTCAGCTGCTCGCCGAGGCCCGCAAGAAGGGCGAGGGCGATGCCGGCAAGCTCGGCCCCGACGCCAAGAGCCAGGTGACCGTGCGCTACGTTGACGGCAAGCCGGCCGACGTCGCCTCCATCGTTCTCTCCACGCAGCATCTCGATGCGAGCTGGGATTCGGACAAGGTCCGCGAGGTTGTCGAGCCCTATATCCGCGAAGCGCTGCACGACCTGAAGATTGCCGACGATTGCGCCTGGTACATCAACCCGACCGGAAAATTCGTCATCGGCGGCCCGGATGGTGATGCCGGCCTGACCGGCCGCAAGATCATCGTCGATACCTATGGCGGCGCTGCCCCGCATGGTGGTGGTGCCTTCTCCGGCAAGGACACGACCAAGGTCGACCGCTCGGCTGCCTATGCCGCCCGCTATCTCGCCAAGAACGTCGTTGCCGCCGGCTTTGCCGATCGCTGCACGATCCAGCTATCCTACGCCATCGGCGTCGCCCAGCCGCTGTCGGTCTATGTCGACCTGCACGGCACGGGCACGGTCAGCGAAGATGCCCTCGAAGCCGCGCTCCGCAAGGTCATGGACCTTTCGCCGTCGGGCATCCGTCGCCATCTCGACCTCAACAAGCCGATCTATGCCAAGACCGCCGCTTACGGCCATTTCGGCCGCAAGGCCGGCCGTGACGGTTCCTTCGCCTGGGAGCGCCTCGACCTCGTCAAGGCTCTCAAGGACGCGCTGAAGAACTGAGGCCGACATGAGTGATGCGGAGCGCCGCAGCCGGGCGACCGAGGCCTTTTTCGGTCGCCGCAAGGGAAAGCCGTTGCGCGAGCGGCAGGCGCAGCATCTCGAAACGTTGCTGCCGGAGCTGAAGGTTGACCTTTCGACCCCGGCCCCGGCGGACATCACGACGCTCTATGACGTGAGGCCTGAGCGCCTGCGCCTCGAAATCGGCTTTGGCGGCGGCGAACATCTCATTCATCGTGCCGTCGAGCAGCCGGAGACCGGGTTCATCGGCGTGGAACCCTTCGTCAATTCCATGGCGAAGCTGGTGGGCAGCGTCGAGGAAACCGGCGCGAAAAATATCCGGCTCTACGATGATGATGCGACGGAGCTTCTGGACTGGCTGCCGGCGGCGTCGATCGACCAGATCGACCTGCTCTATCCGGATCCATGGCCGAAGAAGAAGCATTGGAAGAGGCGGTTCGTCTCGAGGGTCAACCTGGACCGCTTTGCCCGCGTGCTGAAGCCGGGCGGGCTCTTCTGCTTTGCATCCGACATCGATACCTATGTCAACTGGACGCTGATGCATTGCGGGGCTCATCCCGCCTTTGTGTGGACCGCGGAAAACGCGGCCGATTGGCTGACGCCGTTTGCTGGCTGGCCGGGCACGCGCTACGAGGCCAAGGCCAAGCGCGAGGGCCGCGAATCTGCCTATCTCACCTTCCGCCGTCTCTGACGGAAGGCTTCATTCCGCTATCAATGCAGGCTGACGGTGCGCAACTCGTCTTCGGCGGCCTTGTAGAAGGTGCTCGAGCGATTGTCCGTGAGCAGGATCGGTGTGCCGTCTGCGCCGAACAGCGCCCAGAGGTCGAGGCTCGGATCGATTTCAGGCGCTTCCGGGAAGACGCGCGACACTTCGTCCGCCTTCATCTTGCGGATATAGCCGACCTCGCCTGCGCCGAGATGCGCAAGGTCTGCCTTCGAGACGGTGTGGATTGCAGTTTTCAGTCCCATCTTTGCCTCCATGGCAATGCCGGCATGTGCCGGCCGCTGGACGCCTATGGCCACAATGGCCCATCGGTGCGTCAGCGATCAGGTTACGCTCGAGACGGTCCGGCGGGTGTTCCCGCAGGAACGGCTCATGATCTAGTCTGATACGGAAATGTTAATTTTCTTTACCATTCGCATCGGCTCCGGCCGGACGAGATCGACGGAGAGCAGGCCGTTCTTCAGTTCAGCGCTCTGAACACGCATGCCATCGGCAAGCACGAAGGTGCGCTGGAACTGGCGGGCCGCTATGCCGCGATAAAGATAATCCCGCTCGCCGCTGTCGACCTGGCGGCCGCGAATGACGAGCTGGTTTTCCTCCGTCGTCACGTCGAGCTCCTCGTCGGAGAAACCCGCGACGGCAAGCGTGATGCGCAGGCGCTCGGGCGCACCCGTGTCGCCGTCCGGCCGCAGCCGCTCGATATTGTACGGGGGGTAGCCATCGTTGCCCTTGGCGATGCGCTCAAGGGTCTTTTCCATGGCGTCGAAACCCAGGAGCAATGGGCTCGTAAAAGGGGTCATGCGTGACATCGTCTAGTCCTTGGCTTCAAGCGACTGTAAGGGGACCCGACATCGGCATCCCTTTGGCTGCAATATGGTGATTGCCGGCGCATGACGCAAGACGCTTGCGAAAGGCGATTTCGCAAATATAGTCGCCGCTTCGCCCGCGCGGCGCGGGTAGAATCATAAGAAACAAGGGACGGAAGCGGGCATGTCTGAGCCACGGAAAATCATCATCGACACGGATCCCGGCCAGGACGATGCCGCCGCGATCATGCTGGCGCTCGGAAGCCCGGAACTCGATATCCTCGGCATCACGACCGTCGCCGGCAACGTGCCGCTGGCGCTGACCTCCCGCAATGCCCGCATCATTCTGGAATTCTGCGCGCGGCCCGACGTGAAGGTTTTTGCGGGCGCCGACAAACCGATTGCCCGGCCACTCATCACAGCTGAACATGTACACGGCAAGACCGGTCTCGATGGCCCGGAACTGCACGACCCGCAAATGCCGCTGCAGGACCAGCACGCCGTTGATTTCATCATCGAGACGCTGAAGCGCGAGCCGGCCGGGACGGTGACGCTCTGCACACTCGGCCCGCTGACCAACATCGCCACTGCACTGGAGAAGGCGCCGGAGATCGCCGGCCGCGTGCGCGAACTGGTGATGATGGGTGGCGGCTTCTTCGAGGGCGGCAACATCACGCCGGCCGCCGAATTTAACATCTATGTCGACCCGGAAGCGGCCGCCGCCGTCTTCAAGTCCGGGATCCCGATCGTCATGATGCCACTCGACGTGACCCACAAGGTGCTGACGCTGAAGAGTCGTGTCGCGAAACTGCGCGAAATCGGTAGCCGTCCGGCCATCGCACTGGTCGAGATGCTGGACTTCTTCGAGCGCTTCGACATCGAGAAATACGGCTCCGACGGCGGCCCGCTGCATGATCCGACCGTCATCGCCTATCTCCTGAAGCCGGAGTTGTTTGCCGGCCGCGATTGCAATGTCGAGGTGGAGACCGCGTCACCGCTCACCGTTGGCATGACGGTCGTCGATTGGTGGCAGGTCACCGGGCGCAAGCACAATGCCCGCGTCATGAAGGACGTCGATGCCGATGGCTTCTTCGCGCTGCTCACCGAGCGCGTCGGTCGTCTCTGATGCGTGGGCCGCGCAACGCCGCCCCGGGCGCGGAGGGCCGTTTCCACAAGGAGATGATGAGCCTCTATGATCGCTTCGCCGAACTAGGCTTCCGCCCGGTTCTGCTGCGCCGCTTCGTGCTTTTGAATGGTGGCGTGGCGGCGGCAAAGGACCTCGTCTTCAAGCCCGGCACGACGGGCCTGGAACGCCTGCTTGATGCCGGCAAGGCCGAGCTTTCCATGGAGGCGATGATGCTTCGGCCCGAATATCAGGGCCTGTTTTCAGATCTGGAGCTGAAGGAAGCGACACAGCGCCTCGCGAGTGCTTCCCGCTCTCGCTCCCGCGGCAGGCTTCAGGCGCAACCCACGGAGCCGAAATAGGCTCCCCAAACAAAAAGGCCGGCGCGAACGCCGGCCTTTTCTTTGCCTGGTATCTTGGCTCAAAACTCTTCCCAGTCGTCCCGGGCGAGTGCCGTGTTGCCGGCGACCTGGGGCATGGAACGGGCGGTGCTGCGCGGTGCCTGGTAGCTTGAGCGCGGGGCCGCCTGCGTGCGAGCCGCCTGCTGCACCGGCTGGACGGCCATGCTGGCGGCACCGGCGCGGAAGCGGGCGACGAGCGCCTTCAGCGTCTGGGCCTCGTCATTCAGCGCCATCGAGGCGGCGGTGGTTTCCTCCACCATCGCGGCGTTCTGCTGGGTCACCTGGTCCATCTGGTTGACGGCCGAATTGATCTCCTTGAGACCGACGGCCTGCTCTGTGGCCGAGCCGGAGATCTGGCGGATAAGGCCGTTGATCTGGATGACCTGTTCGGCGATGTTTTCCAATGCGCCACCGGCCTTGCCGACGAGATCGACCCCTTCGCGGACCTGCACCTCGGAGGTGTTGATCAGCGCCTTGATCTCCTTGGCAGCTTTGGCAGAGCGCTGGGCGAGCTCGCGCACTTCCTGGGCGACCACTGCAAAGCCCTTGCCGGCATCACCGGCGCGTGCCGCTTCCACGCCGGCATTGAGCGCCAGCAGGTTGGTCTGGAAGGCGATGTCGTCGATCACCCCGATGATGTTGGAGATTTCGCGCGACGAATGTTCGATGCCGTGCATGGCAGCGATGGCCTTGTGCACCACTTCACCGGATTTGCTGGCATCCTGGCTCGCCGTATCCACCGACTTGGCGGCGACGCGGGCGTTCTCCGCGCTGGAATTGACCTGCGAGGTGAGCTGGTCGAGTGCCGCCGCGGTCTCTTCCAGGCTCGCTGCCTGCTGCTCGGTGCGATGCGAAAGATCGGCCGCGCCCTTGGAAATTTCGCCAGTGCCGCCGCCGATATTACCGATCGAGGCGTTGACCGTCTGGATCGTCTCTTCGAGGCTGGCGATAGCCGAGTTGAAGTCGGTCTTGAGCTTGCCGTACTCGCCCGGGAAGTCACCGGAGAGACGGAAAGTCAGGTTGCCGGAGGAAAGCTGGGCCAGACCATCGCCGAGGCGGGCGACGATGTCGCGCTGGAGGGCATTCGATTCCGCGCGTTCGGTTTCCGACCGGCTACGCTCGGCTTCCGTCATCTGGCGCTGGCTGCTGGCTTCGGCTTCCAAGCGTTTCGTGTCGGCGAGCTGGTGGCGGAAGCCTTCGAGCGCCTTGGCGACCGAGCCGGTTTCGTCCGAGCGCTGCTGGCCGGCGATCGGCTGGGTGTAGACGCCGTTGCTGAGCGCCACCACGTCGCTGACGAGGCCGGCAAGCGGCTTCTGCACGAAGAAGCGTACGGCGAGGTAAAGGCCGGCCAGCACGGCGCCGAGCACGATTAGGCCGCCGATGATCATCACATAGGTCTGGTCGTTGACCGGCGCATTGATCGCGCTGTGCGGCACGTCGACGAGAACCGCCCAGGTCGTGTTGATGTCCGGCAGGGCGAACGGATAGACCACGCGGTCAAAGGAGGCGAGTTCGTCGAATGAAAGGTCTTTGATGTGGCCGACCTTGCCGGTGGCAAGTGCATCCTTGACGATCTCATGGCCCTGGCCGTCATAGTCCTTCATCAGGAGTTCGACAGTCGGTGCGACGATCCACTTGCCAGTCTGCGAGACCAGCATGACGCGGCCTTCGCCGAAGGGCTTCAGCTGGCTGAGTTTCTCGTAGAGTGTCTTCAGCGAGACGTCGACGCCGGTGACGCCGATCATCTTGCCGCCCACACTGACCGGATAGGCGATGGAGGCCATGGTCAGGCCTTCGCCGGTCGAGGTTTCGGCATAGGGTGAGCTCATGGCACCCTTGCCGCTCTTGGCAGCCAGTGCGTACCATTCCGCCTTGTAGTCGGATTCGAAGGTCGACAGCGTGATCGAGCCGTCCTTGCGCTTCGTCCAGTAGGGGTTGAACGAGCCGTCCTTGAAGGTGCCGGTTTCCAGCTGCTCGGGCGTCTCGCGCGACTTGCCGTCGAAGGCGTTCGGTTCTTCCGCAAACCAGCTGCCGAGGGCAAAGCTGTTCTTGTCGGTGTTCGCCTTGATGATGTTGACCACAGCCTTGCGGTCCAGCAAGCCGTTGGCATGTCCCTGTTCGATCACGCCGCCCATGGCGCGGGCGGCACCCGCAAGCGCGCCGATATCGGCGGCGATATCGGATGCAATCGCTTTCGCCTCCGTGTCGGCAGCGGTATAGACGAGATCGGAGACGCGGGTCTGGGTCTCGGAGATCAGAACGGTGTTGGACGCGAGCATCACCAGGGCGATCGTGCCGCCGGTTACAGCGATAAGCTTCGTCGCGAGCGACTTGGCCTGGAATTTGAACATAGAATCCTCACCATGAGAGACAGCCGCGGCGGACGGCCGCGATAGGGCACATTCATTTGCGGGGTCTCCATCATGGAGGGCGGGGCGCGCGACCAGCGCCAGAGACGGACCGGCCCCTGAACAGGCCGGTGTCTGGGATTTCAGTAACCGATAAAATATTAATAAAGAACCAAGTTTCACGACGACATATCAGTCTCAACAGACTGAATTATCAGGCGTCGCAAGCAACGCGACGCCTGATATGCCATTTGCGAAATTACGGCCAGCAGCGGTTGTGCAATGTTCTAGACTTTGGCGTCGACAGCGGCGGCGAAAGGGATGGACGGCTGGGCGCCCGGCTTGAGGCAGGCGAGCGAACCGGCGACCGCCGCTCGACGCAACGCCTCCTTGAAGCTGAGCCCGGCATCGAGCGAGGCGGCAAGATAGCCGCAGAACGTGTCGCCCGCGCCGACCGTATCGACCGGTTCGATGGCAAGGCCGGCTGCGCGGAAAATGTCATTCTTGCGAATGGCGATGACGCCGTCGGCGCCGAGCGTCACGATGATCGTCTGGCCGCTTTCGGCATGCAGCGCGCGAATGGTCGTCTCGCGCGCCTCATCGGAGAGTTCCCCCTTGCCGACGAAAAGGTCGAATTCCGTCTCGTTGGCAACGAGGATATCCGCCATCGCGCCGAGGCGCTTCGCATCGGCGCCGAAGGGCGCGATGTTGACGATGGAGGTGACGCCCTTCTGCTTCGCGCTGACAAGGGCTGCCTCGATGGCGGCGCTGGGGATTTCGAACTGCAGCATCAGGTAGTCGCCGCGCGACATGGCGCCAACGGTGCGCTTGGCGTCGTCATCCGTGACCGTGCCGTTGGCGCCGGGCACGACCACGATGACATTTTCGCCATCGTCGGCAACGAGGATATGCGCGGTACCGGTCGCTTCGGCTGCGGAGCGTACGGAGTTAAGGTCCACGGCGGCATCGGCAAGCAGCGCCAGCGCCTGGCTCGCCAGCCGGTCGTCGCCGACGGCACCCGCCATGCGCACGATGGAACCCGCACGCCGCGCCGCGAGCGCCTGGTTGGCGCCCTTGCCGCCGGCGGCCGTGGTGAAGCTGCTGCCGACCACGGTTTCACCCGGCTTCGGCAGGCGGTCTGGCGTGGCGATGAGGTCCATGTTGATGGAGCCGAAGACGGTGATCATGAGAGTGCCCCTTGTCGTTTCCGCCGGACACTGCCCGAGGCGGTCAGTCTTCGTCAACTACTCTCAGGCGTAACGGCCCGCTTCGGCTCTCGACAGCCTTCTCCACCGGCTCGGAAGGGGCAGCAACCGTCTCGAATTCCATGTCGCCGATACGCGCGCCGCGCCGTGTCAGCTTCTCGGTTGAGGTCAGAATCAGGTCGACATCCTTCTGCGCGGACGTGAAGTGACCATGCAGTTTTCGCACCCGGTCGTCGAGCCGCGTCAAATCGTCCATCAGGCGCGCGACTTCGCCCTGGATGACATGGGCCTGCTCGCGCATGCGCTGGTCCTTGAGCAGCGCCTGGAGCACCTGCACGGAGAGCATCAGCAGCGACGGCGAGACGATGACGATGCGCGCCCGGTGTGCCCGCTGCACAACGGCTTCGAAATGTTCGTGGATGCTGGCGAAGATCGATTCCGATGGCACGAAGAGGAAGGCGGTGTCCTGCGTCTCACCGGCAACCAGGTATTTTTCGGCGATATCGCGGATATGGGTTTCCATGTCGCGGCGGAATTGTTGGGCGGCAACCTTGGTGGCCTCCGGTGGTCGCCCGTCCGACATGGCGTTCCAGGACTCCAGCGGGAACTTGGCGTCGACCACCAGCGGCGGCTGGCCGTTCGGCATGCGGATGGTGCAGTCGGGGCGCACACCGTTGGAAAGCTGCGCCTGGAACTGGTAGGCGCCGTGCGGCAGCGCGTCGGCGATGATCGTCTCCATGCGCGATTGCCCGAAGGCGCCGCGCGTCTGCTTGTTGGAGAGGATCGCCTGGAGCCCGACGACGTCCTTCGCCAGCGACTGGATATTGGTCTGCGCCGTATCGATGACGGCGAGCCGCTCCTGCAGGCGGCGCAGGTTTTCGTGCGTCGAGCGTGTCTGCTCGGAGATCGACTGGCCGAGCCGCTGCGTCAGTCCGTCGAGACGCGTATTGAGCGCCTGGTTCGTTTCGGATTGTTTGGCTCCAAACACCTCTGCCATGGCGGCGACACGGCCCTGCATCTCGGTTTGTGCCTTCAGGAGTTCGGCAAAGTGCACCTCCGCCATCCTGCCTGCTTCCCGCTGGCGGGTCTGGCTGCGACGGGCCGAGATGAGGCCGAAGACGGCAAAAAAAACCGCAGCAAGCAGCACCAGCGCCGGGCCAGGGCCGCCCAGCCGGGCAACGAGCGAGGAGAGCAGGGCATCAAAGGTAGGGTCGATCATGCCGCGACCATACCATGGTTTGCGGTGAAAACTAGATCATACCGTGAACAAATCGCCGGCCAAAGCGGCATGTGAGCGGCCAAATCCGATTGAAAGCGCAAAAAAACCGCGCTAAGGAGGCACATGACCATCAAGCCGCTGATTATCCTTCCCGATCCGATCCTCCGCGAGGTCTCGAAGCCTATCGAGACCATGGACAGCGAGGTGAAGAAGCTCGCCGACGACATGCTGGAAACCATGTACGATGCGCCAGGCATCGGGCTTGCCGCCATCCAGATCGGCGTCGCGCGCCGCATGCTCGTGCTGGACGTCTCGAAGGACGGCGAAGACAAGACGCCGCTCGTCTTCATCAATCCGGAAGTCGTCTCCGCGTCGGATGCGCGCTCGGTCTATGAGGAAGGCTGCCTGTCGATCCCGGATTATTATGCCGAAGTCGAGCGCCCCGCCATGATCACGGTGAAGTATCTCGACCGTGACGGCAAGGAACAGCTGACGCAGGCCGATGGCCTGCTCGCCACCTGCCTCCAGCACGAGATCGACCACCTGAACGGCGTGCTGTTCATCGACCATATTTCCAAGCTGAAGCGCGAAATGGTGATCCGCAAGTTCACCAAGGCGGCTAAGATGCGCGGCAGCAAGGCGCTCTGAGCGGGCAACGTCCGCTTCCATCCCTCTCACGGAGGCTGACCGATGGCCCTTCGCATCATCTTCATGGGCACGCCGGATTTCTCCGTCCCGACGCTGACGGCGCTTGCCGAGGCCGGTCACGAGATCGTCGCCGTCTATTCGCAGCCGCCGCGTCCTGCCGGCCGCCGCGGCCTCGAACTGGTGAAATCGCCTGTGCATCAGAAAGCCGAGCAGCTCGGCATTGCCGTCTTCACACCGGTCAATTTTCGTGAAGAGGCCGATCGAGACGCTTTCCGCGCGTTGAAGGCGGATGTGGCCGTCGTCGTCGCCTACGGCCTGCTGCTGCCGGAAGCTATCCTCTCCGGAACACGACTCGGCTGCTACAATGGCCATGCCTCGCTGCTGCCGCGCTGGCGCGGCGCCGCCCCCATCCAGCGGGCGATCATGGCGGGCGATACGGAAACCGGCATGATGGTCATGAAGATGGACAAGGGGCTCGACACTGGCCCGGTTGCACTGACCGCCCGTGTGGCGATTGGCGAGACCACGACTGCCGGCGAACTGCACGATGCGCTGATGCAGGCGGGTGGTGCGCTGTTGGTGGAGGCCATGGCGAAGCTCGAAGCCGGCGATCTGCCGCTGACAGAGCAGGCACAAGAGGGTGTGCTCTATGCCGCCAAGATCGACAAGGCCGAGACCCGCATCGACTTTTCCCGCCCGGCCACGGATGTGCACAACCATATCCGCGGCCTCTCGCCGTTTCCCGGCGCCTGGTTCGAGCTTTCGATCGCCGGTAAACCGGAGCGGGTGAAGGTGCTGGCAAGCGAGCGGGCAGATGAAGCCTCGGCCAAGCCCGCCGGCACGGTTCTCGACGATCGGCTGACAATCGCCTGCGGCAATAGCGGCGCGGTGCGGTTCACACGGTTGCAGAAGGCCGGCGGCAAGCCGCTTGATGCGGCCGACTTTTTGCGCGGCACGCCGGTCGCAGTCGGCCAGGTCATCGCCTGATGCCACGCTATCGCCTCTTGATTGAATATGACGGCACGCCCTATGTCGGCTGGCAGCGGCAGACGAACGGTCATTCCGTACAGGGCGCCATCGAAGCGGCGATCTTCTCGCTGACCGGCGAGACGGTCTCAGTCAACGGCGCGGGGCGCACGGATTCGGGCGTCCATGCCATGGGGCAGGTCGCCCATACCGACCTTTCGCGTGCATGGCCGGAGCATACGCTGAGGAATGCCCTCAACGCCTATCTGGGCACGGCCCGCGAGCGGGTGGTGATCCTCGATGCCGCGGTAGTGCCGGATGATTTCAGCGCCCGCTTCTCGGCCGTCAAGCGGCACTATCTCTACCGCATCATCTCGCGGCGCTCGCCATTGGCGCTGGAGGCGAACCGGGCGTGGTTCGTCACCAGGGAACTCGATCACGCGGCCATGCATGCAGCCGGGCAGATGCTGGTCGGGCGGCACGACTTTACCACCTTCCGCGCCGTCAAGTGCCAGGCGAACAGCCCGGTGCGCACCATCGATCGGCTGGAGGTCACGCGCAGCGGCGACCTCATCGAGATGCGCGTTTCGGCGCAGAGCTTCCTGCACAACCAGATCCGCTCCTTTGCCGGGACGCTGAAGCTGGTGGGGGAAGGCAAGTGGACGGCTGCGGACGTGCACGCCGCACTCGAAGCGCGCGATCGCAAGGCCTGCGGCCCCGTGGCGCCGCCGGAAGGGCTCTATTTCATGGCTGTTGACTACTGATTTCCATGGGCAACGTGCCAAGCATGCGCTGCAACTCCTGCCCGGCGATCATTGGCGGCAGCACGAAGATCGCCGTCATCGCGGAGGCGAGAAGCGTCTGCTTGCCGACGCACATCCAGACGAGGCGGAACTGCAGTACGACGCTCGCGCCGAACACGGCATAGAGCAGGAGGCCGGCAAAAGGCGCGCTTGTCGGCAAGACGAGGGTCAGCGCGAAGGGAACCGCCGCCGCGTAAGAGAACGGCACGGCCACCCAGTTGCTCGCCGTCACCACGGTTGCGAGATATTTGCCATAACCGAGCGGGCGCGCCAGGGCGACAAGCAGGACCAGCGGCAGCAACCAGCCAGCCACGTCGATCACCAACAGCTTGACGAAGAAGCCGACGCCCGCCGGCGTTTCCGCCGGCATGCTGCCGAGATAATAGAGCCGCCAGGACGCCCAGATGACGGCGAAGGCGGGCAGGCACCAGACGAAGGCCCAGAACGAGCGGGCAAGCCCGCGCAAGGTCAGGTCCAGCCAGCCGAACCCCTCCTGCTTTTGCCGAAGCAGCAGGAAGACGCCGTTCAGGTAGTACAGGACCTCATCAAGCCTGGGCATCGCCGAACCAGTGCTCGATGAAGGTCTGGTAGATCACGGTCAGCGTTTCGAGGTCGGCGACCGCCACCCGCTCGTCCACCATGTGCATGGTCTGGCCGACAAGGCCGAATTCCACCACCGGGCAATAGTCCTTGATGAAACGCGCGTCCGACGTGCCGCCGGTCGTCGACAGTTTTGGCGCCCGGCCGGTGACGGCCTCGATGGCGCCCGACAGCGAGGCGATCAGGTTGTTGTTGCGCGTCAGGAAGACATGGCTCGGCCGCTCGGCCCATTGTATATCGTAGCTGAGAGCGGCGCGACCGGGCCGCAGCTTCTCGTCGGCAGCGGCCTCATCGAGCCGGCGCACGATCTCGGTCATCACGGTCTCGGCCGTCCACGTATCGTTGAAGCGGATGTTGAAGGCGGCGCGGGCTTCCGCGGGCACGACGTTGGTGGCCGGGTTGCCGACGTCGATCGTCGTCACTTCGAGGTTCGACGGCTGGAAGCTTTCCGTGCCGGTATCGAAAGGCGGATACATCAGCGCATCGGTGAGTGCAATGATCCCGCGCACGGCATTGTCGGCAAGGTGCGGATAGGCCGCATGGCCCTGCACGCCGTGCACCGTGATGGCGCCGGAGACGGAGCCGCGCCGGCCGATCTTGATCATGTCGCCGAGCTGGTCCGGATTGGTCGGTTCGCCGACCAGGCAGGCATCCCAGCGTTCGCCGCGTTCCGCCGCCCATTGCAGCAGCTTGATCGTGCCGTTGACGGCCGGGCCTTCCTCGTCGCCGGTGATCAGGAAGGAGATGGAGCCCTTCGGCGGACCGTTCTTGGCGATCTGGCGCGCAACGGCGGCGACGAAGCAGGCAATGCCGCCCTTCATGTCGACCGCGCCGCGGCCGAACATCTCGCCATTGGCAATCTCGGCGCTGAAGGGCGCATGCGTCCAGGCAGCCGCGTTGCCGACGGGCACGACATCCGTGTGGCCGGCAAACATCAGGTGCGGACCCTCGGTGCCGATGCGGGCATAGAGGTTCTCGATATCCGGCATGCCGGGCTCGCTGGCCGTGACGCGCTCCACGGTGAAACCGAGCGGTTCCAGCATGGCGGCAAGTGCGGTCAGCGCACCGCCTTCGGCGGGCGTCACGGAGGGGCAGCGGATGAGCGTTGCGAGATTTTCGATCGGATCGGCAGGGGTCATGGGCATGCGGTCACTGCGACGAGAGGGAGGTGTGGGAACGAGGTTTAGCCGATCGTCCGGGGCCTGTCACGAGCGGCGCGTGGCCGCGGCGCTCAGTCCTTCGGGCGATTGGGCAACTCGCCATATTGGTTCGGACCGTTCGTTCCCGGCCAGACCAGGAAGACGATCAGCGCGAAGAAGGAAATGGCCGGCACGAAGAGGCAGATGATCAGCGGCACCGGCAGGTTCATGTCGTGCAACCGCTTGACCGTCAGCAGTACGGTGGAAACGGCGGAGACGATGGCCACACCGACGAAGACGAAGGACCAGAGGAGGAAAGACGGATCCTCCTTCGGCACGATGATGATGCGGACAAGCGCTGCCGAAAGCAGCATCAGCCAGAAGGCCCAGCCGAGCGCGAAGGGCACGCGGCTCAGCCGGCCGGACCAGCCGAAGAAGAACCAGGTGAGGTTTGGCCTCTGCTCTTCCACGGCTGCCATGGCTTAGTCTCGCAACAGTTCGTTGATGCCGGTCTTGGAGCGGGTCTGCGCATCGACGCGCTTGACGATGACGGCGCAGTAGAGGTTTGGCGCCGGCAGGCCGTTCGGCATTGTCTTGTCGGAGGGCATGGAGCCTGCGACGACGACGGAATAGGGCGGCACTTCGCCATAGGTGACTTCGCCGGTCGCGCGGTCGACGATCTTGGTCGACTTGCCGATGAAGACGCCCATGCCGAGCACGGAGCCTTCACGCACGATGCAGCCTTCGACGACTTCCGAACGCGCGCCGATGAAGCAATTGTCCTCGATGATCGTCGGGCCGGCCTGCATCGGCTCCAGCACGCCGCCAATGCCGACGCCGCCCGAGAGGTGCACATGCTTGCCGATCTGCGCGCAGGAGCCGACCGTCGCCCAGGTATCGACCATCGTGCCTTCGCCGACATAGGCGCCGAGGTTGACGAAGGAGGGCATCAGGATGGCATTCGGCGCGATATAGGCCGAGCGGCGCACGATGCAGTTCGGCACGGCGCGGAAGCCGGCCTTTTCGAATTCGTTGACGCTCCAGCCGTCGAACTTGGAGGGTACCTTGTCCCACCAGGAGGATTCGCCGGGGCCACCCTTGATGATTTCCATCGGGTTGAGGCGGAAGGAGAGCAGCACGGCCTTCTTCAGCCACTGGTTCACCGTCCAGTTGCCATCCTCGCCGCGTTCGGCGACACGCACCTTGCCGGTGTCGAGCAGGTTCAGCGATGTCTCGACCGCATCGCGTATTTCGCCGCGTGTGGAGGTCGAAATGCTGTCCCGCTCCTCGAAGGCGCGGTCGATGGTTGCGGAAAGGGCGGACAGGTTGGACGTGTTCATCGGAATTCCTTAAACTTCGACGCTTATTTTCGATGGTCGGGATGCCGGAAGGTCGATTTCATCAATCAGCAAAATGCTCTAGAGCAAGTGCCGGGAAAGATGAAGCCCCTTTCCGGCAGATACTGTCGCACGGGCGAAATGGTAATCCCGTGAGATCTGAAAGCAGGAAGTGACATGGCAAGACTGAAGAAGAAGAGCCTGCGCCGCAAGGATGGCGTATGGGACCCGTTGGCCGATAGCGCGCAGGACAAGCACCGCGCCGCCGTGGTGCCGCTGACGCCGCAATCGGCACACCCCGCCTACCGCCTGGCCTATGTCGACGACGATTTCCTCTGCCGCGAAGAGCTGCGCCCGGTGCGCCTCCAGCTCGAACTGCTGAAGGTCGAGATGATGCTCGCCGAGCGCGGCATCAAGTCGACTGTCGTCATGTTCGGCGGTGCGCGCATTCCGGCACCTGGGATGGATGCCTGGGCCGCGCGCAACGAGACACAGCGCGCCAATCTCGAAGCGGCGTCTGTCTATTACGAGGAAGCGCGGAAATTCGCGCGCATGTGCTCCGAGCGGTCCGCCGAACTCGACTACAAGGAATATGTCGTCGTCACCGGTGGTGGGCCGGGCGTGATGGAAGCGGGCAACCGCGGTGCGGCCGATGTCGGCGCGCCGTCGATCGGCCTCAACATCGTGCTGCCGCATGAGCAGGCGCCGAACCCCTATGTCACGCCGGAGCTCAGCTTCAACTTCCACTATTTCGCGATCCGCAAGATGCACTTCCTGCTGCGCGCCAAGGCCGTCACGGTGTTTCCGGGTGGTTTCGGCACGCTGGACGAGCTGTTCGAGACGGTGACGCTGATGCAGACCGGGCGCATGGCACTGGTGCCGCTCATCCTGTTCGGCAAAGCCTTCTGGCACAAGATCATCGATTTCGACGCGCTCGCCGCCTTCGGCACGATCGCGCCGGGGGATGTCGAGCTGATGCAGTTCGTCGAGACCGCAGACGAGGCCTGGGACATCATCGTGAAGTTTTACGAGAACATGGAAGCGGAAAACGCCGCCGCCGCTGTGGCGCACGGCTAGGCGGCACGGCGCGCCTCGGCGAAACCCATAACAAAAAAACGCCCCAGCGAACCGGGGCGTTTCAGTCGGACGTGCTTGCTAGGAATACTTACTTCTTGTGGCGCTTGCCGACCTCGTCGGTGGTGATGAAGCCATCGCCGTTGCTGTCGCGCTGTTTGAACATCGCGGCGGCGGCGGTTTCCATTTCCGCCTTGGTCAGCGTGCCGTTCTTGTCGGCGTCTGCCCGCTCGAACATGCGGGTGCCCATGCGGTCCATGCGCGCGTCGCGCAGCGCCTCACGGGCGGCCTCTCTGGCTTCACCATCAGTCGCCTTCACCTCGCGGAACGCCTTGCGGGCGTCACGGAAGGCGTCGCGCTTGGCATCCACTTCTGCCTTCGTCACCTCACCGTTCTTGTCCGCGTCGAAGCGCTGGAAGGTTGCGGAGGCCTGAGCCAGCATTTCGTCCTGCGAGACCTTGCCGTCCTTGTTGGTGTCGAGGCGCTCCAGCATGCGTTCGGCGCGTTCTTCGCCACCCTTGCCGTGATGGCCCTTGCCCTTCATCGGGCGGGCATCCGCCGTGTCGATGGTGCCGTCCTTGTTGCTGTCGTGGCGCGCAAAAATCTTCTCCGCCGAGGCGAGCACTTCGGCTTCCGAAAGCGTGCCGTTCTTGTCCGTATCGGCGCGGTCGAACATCTTGCCGGCACCCGGCAGCATGAAGGGGCCGGCCGCCTGGAGCGCTTCGCGGGCCGCGCCCTTGTCGGCATCGGCCGCATTGCGAACAGCCTTGCGGGCATCCTTGAAGGCATCGCGGCGTGCCTTGATCTCGTCCTTCGTCACCTGGCCGTTGCCATCGGCGTCGAAGGTCTTGAAGGTGGCGGAGATGTTCGTCTTGAACTCGTCGAGCGAGACCTTGCCGTCCTTGTTGGCATCGAGGCGCTCGATCATCGCAGCGCCACGCTCGCCATGTTTGCCCTCGCCCTTGGCGGCGAAAGCGGGGGCGGCAATACCCGAAAGAAGAAGGCTGGCCGCTACGGCGCCGAGAAGAAGGTCTTTTCTAGCCATGGTCGTTTCCTTGTATCCATCTTGTCCCTGAGGGCAGGATAGGGAGAACGCCGGCTTTCGCCAGTTACAAATTGGTAATTTAACCTTTTGACAAGAAACGGTTTTTTCCGTGTCAGGATTGTGTTCGGCTAGAGCAGGGCGTTGAGGAAGCCGACAAGATCCGACGTCATGTAGTCGATATGCTTGTCATCGTCCGTCCGCTTTTCCCAGGCGTCGACGAATTCGTGGCCCTCGTCGCGAGGAACAAGCAGCACCGTCTTCATGCCGAGCGTTTTTGGCACGAGAAGGTTGCGCGGCAGGTCCTCGAACATCACGGCATGGCCCGTATCCACCCGGTGCAGCGCCATGAACTTGTCATAGGTCGCACCCGCCGGCTTCGGCACATATTCCGCCGCGACGATATCGAAGACGTCGTCGAAATGGTGGAAGATGCCGAGCGCCCTGGCTGCCATCTCGGCATGTTTCACGCTGCCATTGGTGAAGATGAACTTGCGGCCGGGCAAAGCCTGGATCGCATCACCGAGCGAGAGGTCGGGCGACAGCACGTCGTAATTGATGGCGTGCGCTTTTTCGAGGAAATCGGCCGGATCGATCTTGTGGTGGATCATCAGCCCGTTCAGCGTCGTGCCGTGATCGTAATAGTACTGCTTCTGCAAGGTCCGTGCGTCCTCGCGCGAGAGACCCAGCAGCGCCGAGACATAAGCCGTCATATTCTGGTCGATCTGGGCGAAGAGATCGATGTGATGCGGATAGAGCGTGTTGTCGAGGTCGAAGACCCAGTCACGCACATTTGCGAAATCGGCTTTGTTCGGAAGATCGGTCATGGGGCGTCTTATGACATGGCCGATTGCCGAGGGAAATGGAATTTTCAGCACAGGTCTTTGCCGACGATGGATTTGACCTGGCCCGCATGCTAGCGGCAGGACATGGAACTCTGGATCCCCATCACCATCGCCGCCGCCTTCATGCAAAACCTGCGCTCGGCCCTGCAAAAACATCTGCAGGGCAAGCTCGGCACGCGCGGTGCGAGCTTCGTGCGCTTCGGCTACGGCTTTCCGCTGGCGATCCTCTATGTGGTGGTCCTGCACTGGATCGTCGGCCTTCCCTTCCCGACGTTCAACGGCGCCTTTGCCTTCTGGGCGGTGATCGGCGGTCTCGCGCAGATCTATGCGACCATGCTGCTGGTTTACCTGTTCTCGCTTCGGAATTTCGCGGTCGGCACCGCCTATTCCAAGACGGAACCGGTGCAGGCGGCAATCTTCGGCTTCGTGCTGCTCGGCGAACGCATCACTTTTGGCGCCGTCATCGCCATCATCGTCGGCGTCATCGGGGTGATGCTGATTTCGGTCGCCCGCGCACCGCTCTCGTGGCGCAACACGTTCGCTGCGCTGACCAGCCGCACCGCCCTGATCGGCATCGCGTCGGGTGCCGTCTTCGGCGTTTCGGCAGTCGCCTATCGCAGTGCGTCGCTGTCGCTCGACGGCCCCGGCCCGATCATGAACGCCGCCGTCACGCTGGCCTGCGTCACCACCTTCCAGACGGCTTTCATGCTGGTCTGGATGATGTGGAAGGACAAGAACGAAATCGTGCAGGTACTGCGGAGCTGGCGGTCGTCATCGCTGGTGGGCATTGCCGGCGTGCTGGGCTCCGCCTGCTGGTTCACCGCCATGAGCCTCCAGCAGGTCGCCTATGTGCGCGCGCTCGGCCAGATCGAACTGGTCTTCACCTTCATGGCCTCCTACTTCCTCTTCCACGAGCGGGTGAACCGCACGGAAGTGGCGGGATGCCTGCTGATTGTCTGCGGAATCTTGGGCCTGCTGTTCTGGTAGAGCGCCGGCGGTCGTAACCGCCGGCGAAAACATCAGGGCACGATCAGCGTGCCCGCGCCGTGCTCCGTAAAGATTTCGAGTAGGACGGAGTGGGCGGTCTTGCCGTTCAGGATGACGACGCCCTGCACGCCGGCCTTGATGGCGTCGATGCAGGTCTCGACCTTGGGGATCATGCCGCCGGAGATCGTGCCGTCCTTGATGAGTTCGCGGGCCTGCGCGACCGAAAGCTCCTTGATGAGCTGGCCGTCCTTGTCGAGCACGCCCGGCACGTCGGTGAGGAACAGCAGGCGCGTGGCGTTCAGTGCGCCGGCGATGGCGCCGGCAAAGGTGTCGGCATTGATGTTGTAGGTATGGCCGTCACGACCTGGGGCGACAGGGGCGATGACCGGGATCATCTCCGACTTGGCGAGCAGGTCGATCAGCGTGCGGTCGACCTCGACCACTTCGCCGACGAAGCCGAGATCGAGGATGCGCTCGATATTGCTGTCCGGGTCGATGACGGTCTTCTTGGCCTTTTCGGCAAAGACCATGTTGCCATCCTTGCCGCAAAGCCCGATCGCCCATTCGCCGGTCTGGTTGATGAGCGCGACGATTTCCTTGTTGATCGAGCCGGCCAGCACCATCTCGACGATCTCGACCGTCTTTTGGTCGGTGACGCGAAGGCCGCCTTCGAACTTCGATTCGATGCCCATCTTGGTCAGCATGGCGCCGATCTGCGGGCCGCCGCCATGCACGACGATCGGGTTGACGCCGGATTGCTTGAGCAGTGCCACGTCGCTCGCAAAAGCCTTGCCGAGTTCCGCATCGCCCATGGCGTGGCCGCCGTATTTCACGACGATGGTCTTGTTCTCGTAGCGCTGCATGTAGGGCAGGGCCTGGGCGAGAAGGCGGGCTTGGGTTTCGCTTTCGGATAGGGACATGGCGGCCTCATGGGACTTTGATGGCGGCCTGTTTAACGCATGTTTTGTGACGATGGAATGATTTGGGTGCGAGATTGCGCATGGCCGGGCAAAAAGACTAGGTTGCGGGCGCGACAGGCATGGAGCAGCGCGTGACCGGAAATGACATCTCCTATCTCATCGGCCGTGTGAGCCTGAAGGACCGCAAGGCCTTCGCCACGCTGTACGATGCGAGCGCCCCGAAACTTTTCGGCGTCTGCTTGCGTATCCTCAGAGACAGAAGCGAAGCGGAAGAGGCGTTGCAGGAGGTCTACGTAAAAATCTGGCAGCGCGCCGATCGCTACGTGGCCGGAAATGTGCACCCGATGGCCTGGCTTGCCGCGGTCGCGCGCAACCATGCGATCGACGTGATCCGTGCGCGAAGACCGGTGGCAACGGACATCGATGAAGCTTATGATATCGCCGACCCGCTCATGTCGCCGGAGGAGGCGGTCGTGCTCAGGTCGGAGGGCCGACGAATCGATATTTGTATGGAAGAGCTGGAGCCCGACCGGGCATCGGCCGTCAGGCATGCCTATATAGAGGGCCTGAGTTATGAGGAACTCGCCGAAACCCACCGCGTGCCGTTGAACACGATGAGAACCTGGCTTCGCCGAAGCCTGTTGAAGCTGAGAGAGTGCATGAGCCGATGACGGCGTCAGACAAAGACATGAGAGACCCCCGCCGCGACGAGGTGATCGCCGGCGAATACGTGCTCGGGGTGCTTTCCGCCGAAGACCGCCGCAAGGTGGAGGCGCGGCTTGCGCAGGACCGCCAGTTCGCCGCCATGGTGAACCGCTGGGAGGAAAACCTCTCCACGTTCAACGACGACTACGAGGCGATGCAACCGCCGCCGCGCACCTATTCCGCCATCGAGCAGCGCATTCTCGGTACGACACCGCCCGATGCCGCCTTTTCCGGCAAGGTTTCTGGCGGTTTCTGGAATTCGCTGGCGCTCTGGCGCTCGCTCGCCTTTGCTTCGCTTGCGGTCGCCGCTGGCCTTGCCTTCTCGATGAGTGCGCTACTGGCGCCGCGCCCGATGAGCGGCGGAAGGTTGGTCGCCGACCTTTCCGGCGAGGGCGCCACGATCAATCTGGTGGCCCGTTACGACGAGGCGAACGGTGCGCTGCGCATCACCCCCGTTGCGGCCGGCAAGGAGAAGGAGAAATCGCTCGAACTCTGGCTTGTCGAAGATGGCAAGTCGCCGGTCTCGCTCGGCGTGCTGCCGCAGACGGGTGAGGGGGAACTGGCGGTGCCGGCGGTCATGCGCGGGCGCATCGTGCAAGGCGTGGTGCTGGCCGTCAGCGTCGAGCCCTTCGGCGGATCGCCGACCGGAAGCGCGACCGGCCCGGTCATCGCATCGGGTGCGGCGCGCTTCGATTGATCCGGCACTCAAGACAGCGGAAGCCGCGCTTTGCGCGGCTTTTTTATTTTCCGATCAACAATTTATAAAAAAGACAGCCGGCCCTGAAACTCTTTTTCCAAAGCTCCCGTTGCTCACAATGATCGCCCGTTGGGCATCGCAACCGGGAGGACCCGCATAATGCGGGCCGAAAAGGAAGGATCCACCCCATGAGCCGTTTCACCCTTCGCACTGCCGCCCTCGCCACGGTTTTTGCGCTCGGCGCCTTTGCTGCCCATGCCGAAAACCCGATGGTCGGTGGCGCGGCGATGTTCGAAGACAAGAACATTGTCGAAAACGCCGTTAATTCGAAGGATCACACCACACTGGTTGCCGCGGTGAAGGCTGCCGGCCTGGTGGAAACGCTGTCGGGCGCCGGCCCGTTCACTGTCTTCGCGCCGACGAACGAAGCCTTCGAAGCGCTGCCGGCCGGCACGGTCGATACGCTGCTGAAGCCTGAAAACAAGGACCAGCTCACCAAGGTGCTGACCTGCCATGTGGTGGCAGCAAATGCGCTGTCCGAGGCAATCGGCAAGATGATCGCCGATGACGGCGGCAATCACCCGGTCAAGACCGTTGGCGGCTGCGTTCTGTCCGCCAAGATGGATGGCGACAAGATCACGTTGACGGATGAGACGGGCGGTGTCGCAACGGTGACGATCGCCGACGTCAAGCAGTCGAACGGCGTCATTCACGTCATCGACAAGGTTCTGCTGCCGAAGGCCTGACCTCTAAATCCGCGCCCGCCTCGAAAACCAGCGCGGATTGACCTTCGTCAGCCTTGGGCCGCCGGTTCTGCCGGCGGCCTTTTTATCGCGTAATCGCGGTAATGATGGCGTTGCGCACGTCGTCGAGCCCACGGCTCTTTTCCGACGAGGTCGACAACACTTCAGGATAGGCCGCCGGGTGCTTGATGATCTTCAGGCGGGTTTCCTCGACGAGGCGCGGCACCGCGACGTCCTTGATCTTGTCGGTCTTGGTCAGAATGACCTGGTAGGAGACGGCGGCCTTGTCGAGCAGCGCAAAGACCTCGTCGTCATTGGGCTTGATGCCGTGGCGGCTGTCGATCAGCACGTAGACGCGCTTCAGCGTGGAACGGCCGCGCAGGTAATCGAAGACGAGTTTGGTCCAGGCATCGACCTGTTCCTTCGGCGCCTGGGCATAGCCGTAGCCGGGCATGTCGACCAGCGCCATCGGCGGCAGGTCGTCTTCCGCGCCGGAATACCCGTCCGGAACGAAGTAGTTGAGTTCCTGCGTACGGCCCGGCGTATTCGAGGTGCGCGCCAGACCCTTGTGGCCGACGAGCGCGTTGATCAGCGAAGACTTTCCGACGTTCGAGCGCCCGGCGAAGGCGATCTCCGGCGGGCCTTCGGGCGGCAGGAATTTCATGGCCGGCACGCCACGGATGAAGATCCACGGCCTGCCGAACAGCGGCTTGTCGCCCGGTAACGTCGTCTCGGTCATAAGTCTGGCCTTTGTTGTCTGGCCCCCGGCTTCCCGGTTTTGGCCGCGAAAGTCAAGCGCGCCGCTGCCGCCAGAGTTCCACGCCGAGATAACAGAGCAGCGCGGCAAGCACGATGAAGCCGCCGACGACCGTGCGTGCACCGGGCACTTCGCCATGGATGACAGCGACCCAGAGCGGTGCGAGCACCGTCTCGGCGGTGCCGAGCAGGGCGGCGAGCGCCGAGGGAACGAGGCGCGCACCGGTGACGAAGAGCGCCAGGCCAAGGCCGAAATTCAGCGCGCCGAAGACGATGAGGACGCCGAGTTCCTGCGCGGTGATGGCGAAACCAGACGCCTGGCTTGCTGCCGTGGCGCAGGCGATCACGGTGCCTAGGAAGACGGCCGGCGTCATGCGCACATGGGCGAAGCGCCGGGTGATGATCGTCGCCGTGGCAAAGGCGAAGGCAATCAGGATGGCGAGTGCGTCGCCCATCATCGAAACACTGCCGCCGAGCGATTCCGACACCATGATGGCGACGCCGCCGATGACGGCCGCGATGGCGAGCCAGGTGTGAGCCGCGATCCTCTCGCGGAAGAGCAGCCACGCCATCAGCGCAGCGATCAGCGGAACGCCGGCCTGGATCAGCACGACATTGGCGACGGTCGTATAGGCAAGCGCGAGAATGAAGGAGGTGGAGGCCGTCGCGAAACACACGCCGACCGCGACACCGGCAAGGCCCATGCCCTTGAATAGCTGCACCGTACCGCGCGGTCCATCACGCACCAGCATGAAGCCCAGCAGGAAGAGGGCGGCAAAGAGCGAGCGCCAGGAGACGACCGTCCAGCCATCCTCGATATGGAGGAAGCGCGCCAGCGTGCCGCCAAAGCTCCAGACGACGGCGGAGCCGAGCACGAGCGCTGCGCCATACCCTTGCCCCCGGCTGTCCGGGAGGGTGGGGGTAACCGGAAGCGATGAAGCGGACATGGGACGCTCGCTAGAGCAATTCCAGCAAAAGTGTAAAGCGGTTTTGCGTCTGGAATTGCGTGAAAAACAAAGACATTGTCGCGAGCATGCCAGCAGCCTGTTCGCCATGCTTCCATGCCAGCGACGGGAGCATGTCGCAAGCGGGCCGTGCTGAAAAATCAGGCAAAAGAAAACCCCGGCGCGAAGGCCGGGGTTTTCATGTGGTTCGCTGAAAGCGTCGTCAGGATGATCCGGCCTTCTTTCCGAACAATCCCTTGAGATTGTCGAAGAGCTCGATCTTCACGCCCTGGCGCTTCATGATGATCGCCTGCTGGATGATCGACAGCGTGTTGTTCCAGGCCCAGTAGATCACGAGACCAGCCGGGAAGGTCGCCAGCATGAAGGTGAAGATCAGCGGCATCCAGGTGAAGATCATCGCCTGGGTCGGATCCGGCGGCGTCGGGTTCATGCGCATCTGCAGGAACATGGTGACACCCATGATGAGCGGCCAGACGCCGATCATCAGGAAGTGCGGCACGTCGTAAGGCAGCAGGCCGAACAGGTTGAACAGCGACGTCGGATCGGGCGCGGAAAGGTCCTGGATCCAGCCGAAGAACGGCGCATGGCGCATTTCGATCGTGACGTAGATCACCTTGTAGAGCGCAAAGAAGACCGGGATCTGCAGAAGGATCGGCCAGCAACCCGCGAGCGGATTGATCTTTTCCTCCTTGTAGAGCTGCATCATCGCCTGCTGCAACGCCATGCGGTCGTCGCCGTGCTTGGCCTTCAGCTCTTCCATCTTGGGCTGCATCTTCTTCATGTTCGCCATGGAGGAGTACTGCTTGTTGGCGAGCGGGAAGAACAGGCCCTTCACGACGATCGTGGTGATCAGGATCGCGATGCCGAAATTGCCGAAGTAGCGGTAGAAGAAGTCCATCAACTGGAACATCGGCTTGGTGAAGAACCAGAACCAGCCCCAGTCGATCATCAGGTCGAACTGCGGGATCGAGTAGGACGTCTCGTACTGGTCGATGATCGGCACTTCCTTGGCGCCGCCGAAGAACAGGTTCTTGACGTCGGCCTTCTGGCCGGGCGCGATGGTGATGTCATCCTGGCGGTAATCCGCCTGATAACGCGGACGGCCGTCCGTGAAGTAGGAGAAACGCGTCTCGTAGGGCGTCGCCTGCGGCGGCACGAGCGCGGTTGCCCAGTATTTGTCGGTGATGCCAAGCCAGCCGCCGGTCGCCTTGCCGGGCGCTACCGTCGTGTCTTCCTCTGTCGTGGTGTACTTCACCTCGTGCAGGCCGAGCGCGCCGAGCACGCCGATGAAGCCTTCGTGCAGCACGTAGACGGAGGGATCCTTCGGCTTGAAGAAGCGCGTTGCGCGGCCGTAGGGCGAAAGGGCGATTGCGGCGTCCGTGCGGTTCTCGATGCTATCGGCGACGGTGAACATATAATGCTCATCGACCGAGATCGTGCGGGTGAAGGTGATGCCCTTGTCGTTGGTGAAAGTCAGCTTCACCGGGGTCGTCTGCGTCAGCTTGCCGGTGCCTTCTTGGACCCAGACAGTCTGCGGGTTCGGAACCTGGCCGGTTGCATCGCTGCCGACGTAGCCGATTTCGGCGAAATAGCCGTGTTCGGTCTCGGCAGGGCTGAGCAGCGTGATGATCGGGCTCGTCTTGTCGACGGTCTCATGGAAGCCCTTGAGCTTCAGGTCGTCGAAGCGGGCGCCCGTCAGGTTGATCGAGCCGGAAAGCGAAGGCGTGTCGATCTCGACGCGAGCGGACCTGGCAAGGGCTGCCTCGCGCGTCTCGGTCGTGGTGCCCGTTGCCGCGCCACCCGGCAACGTACCGCTGGTGCCCGTGGCGGTGGTCGTGGTGCCGCCGGCGGTGGTGGTCGTCTGCTGGATCTGGGCCTGCTGCGCTTCGAGCGCGACGCGGTCCTTCTCCAGCTTGGGGTTCACATAGAGGAACTGCCAGGCAATGAGGATCACGACGGACATCGCGATCGCCACGAAATAATTGCGGTTGTTTTCCATCACTCTTTCCCGGGAGCAGCAGGGCGCTGCTGCTGCTTCTGTTTCTGCCTTGTCGCGATCCTCTCCTTGAGACCGGCTTCAAGGGTTTTGAAGGGCGCGTTCAACACGTCCCGTCTGGCGACAACCACATAGTCGTGTCCGGGCTCCATTGCAAACCCGGCGGATAGCCGCACCGCCTCTTTCAGGCGTCGCCGCATGCGATTGCGTTCCACGGCATTGCCGTGTTTCTTGGTAACAGTGAAGCCGACGCGGGGCTGTTCGTCCGGCGCCTGCCGGTCGCGCACTTCGAGAAGGAACAAAGGTCCCCTGCGTTTCTCGCCCTCGCGCACAAAAAGAAACTGCGGACGGCTTTTCAGCCGTCCGACAGCAGATTGTCTAACAGTCTTCGTCATTGCCCGTCGCCTCTGTTCCGGGCAGGCACGGCCTTAGGCCGAGAGGCTTGCACGGCCGCGTGCACGGCGTGCGGACAGGACCTTGCGGCCGCCCTTGGTAGCCATGCGGGCACGGAAGCCGTGACGACGCTTGCGAACAAGCTTGGAGGGTTGGTAGGTACGCTTTGTCATTTATTTAATACCGCGGTGTGCGGCCCTTCTTGGTTTGCATTACGCAAGCAGTTTTGAAAGTCCGGCATAGCCCGTCCCTCGCGGGAAGGCATCTTTCCAGACGTGCGCGGCTTATAAGGGCAAAACCGGCCGAAAGTCAATTGCGGCTCTCTGGTGTGCCGGATCGTCATAATTCTTAACGTCTGAGCAATCTCAGATTGCAAATCACAGGTAAAAAGCGTGCTTCCCTAACGTCACTTAAGGCTAGGTATTTGATTTTCCTCAATAATTTTTCGCATCGCAATATTAGGAATGGATTACTTTTACCTGGCTCGGGCGGTTGCATCAAAGTCTAATTAACCTTTAGCGTTTATCGTGCGTATCAAATGGCGAGGCGGCTGTGCGGTCTTGTCAGTTCTCAAGCATGGCTTTGGAGTTTGACGTGAAGATACGCGGCAGGATCTACCTCATCGTGGGTTTGATGGGGCTCATCTCGGTTCTCATCGGTGGCATTGCCGTCCATGTGGTTTCTGAATACAGCGACAAGCTGCATCAGTATGAAAACGCGGCCGACCGCGCCTTCCTCGGCGAGCACCTGAACCGCCAGGTCACGGCCGTCGTCATGGAAGCCCGCGGCGTCTATGCGTCCAAGGATACGGAGGGCGCGAAGAAATTCGCCGACGGCATCACCAAGGAACTCGACGGCATCGACGAGACCCTGAACACGTGGCGCCCGAGCGTGCCGGATGCACAGAAGGCCGCTTTTGACGCCGTCGTGGCGCGTGCTGCGGAATTCCGCACCTTCCGCACGGAAACCGCCCGTCTCGGCACGACCGTCTCGATTGCCGCTGCAAACGAGCAGGGCAACAACGAGCTCAACCGTGCCAACCGCAAGGCTTTCCAGAAGGAAATCGATGCCGTCGTTGAGACGGACGGCGAGAACCTGACGGCGATCAAGGCAGACATTTCCGCCTTCGAAACCCTCATGCTGACGCTCGTGCTCGGCACCGTGGGCGCCGGCCTGGTGCTTGGCGGTGGCGTTGCCTTCTATATCGCGACCAACCAGCTCAGCCGCCCGATCCAGACGGTCACCGAGACGATGAAGCGTCTTGCCGGCGGCGACCTCGATACGGAAGTGCCCTATGCCGGCCGCAAGGACGAGATCGGCGACATGGCTGCCGCCGTTGCGATCTTCCGCCAGAACGCCATCACCGTGCGCGACCTCAATGCCCAGGAGCAGGTCCTGCGCGAGAAGAGTGCCGACCTCCAGTCCTCGATTGCGACCGTCGTGCATGCCGCCGCTGCCGGCGATTTCAGCTCGCGCATCAGCAAGGACTACCAGAACGAGGACCTCAACCGCTTCGCCCGCAGCGTCAACGAACTCGTTGCCGGCGTGGAAGAAGGCATTGCCGAAACACGCCGTGTGATCGGCGCGCTCGCCGATGGCGACCTGACGCAGACCATGGACGGCGCGTTCCGCGGCGCCTTCGCCGAATTGCAGCAGAACGTCAATGCAACGCTTGCCACGCTCCAGCGCACCATGCGCGAAGTGCGCGGCTCGACCGATGCGATCAACGCCAATTCCGGCGAACTGCGCTCGGCCTCCGACGATCTATCCAAGCGCACCGAGCAGCAGGCCGCAGCGCTTGAGGAAACCTCCGCCGCGCTCGAGGAAATCACCGCCGCCGTCAAGAATTCGACGGAACGGGCGAATGAAGCAAGCACGATGGTCGGTGAGGCGACGCAGAGCGCAAAACAGTCCGGCGCCATCGTGCGCAACGCCATCGACGCCATGGGCCGCATCGAGCAGGCGTCGAGCGAGATCAGCCAGATCATCTCGGTGATCGACGAAATCGCCTTCCAGACCAACCTGCTGGCGCTGAACGCCGGCGTCGAGGCCGCGCGTGCGGGTGAAGCCGGCAAGGGCTTTGCTGTCGTCGCACAGGAAGTGCGCGAACTCGCCCAGCGTGCCGCCAGTGCGGCCAAGGACATCAAGGGCCTCATCACCAAGTCGGGCACCGAAGTGTCGGTCGGCGTGAAATATGTGCAGGAGACCGGCTCTGCCCTCTCCGATATCGAGACCCGCGTCGTCACCATCAACGACCGCATCCATGCGATCGCCACCGCCGCCCGTGAACAGGCGACGGGTCTTCAGGAAATCAGCACCGCCATCAACCAGATGGACCAGGTCACTCAGCACAATGCCGCGATGGTCGAGGAAACCTCGGCTGCGACGCACAAGCTGAAGGGTGAGGCAGACAGCCTGGCCGATCTGGTTGCGCGCTTCCGCACGGGTGATACCGTTCAGCGGGTGGCAGCCGTGCGGGCCGAAACCCGCCCGGTCGAATCGCCGGCCCGCCGCATGATGGGCAATGTCGCCCGTGCCTTTGGCGGCAACCGTGCCACAGCGACGGCAGCGGTCGCCCAGGAGAGCTGGGAAGAGTTCTGATCCATAGCCGGATTCCCGAAAAACAGGCGCGGCGGTCGCAAGATCGTCGCGCTTTTCCTTTTGCGGCGACTGCGTTGGAAAAATTGCCGCAATCTCCTATAATTGGCTGTCGGACGTGAACCGAAGGTGCGTCGATCCTTCGTCACGATCTGTGTGCCGCGTTGCGGCCTGCCCGGGAGTTTTGCAGATGGTGGACAGAGACGGGACACCGTCCTTGACCGAGAAGCCGGTACCGGCGGTCAGCTTTCTGTCCGGCCTGTCAGGCAGGCTTCTCCTGTTGACCGCCGCGTTCGTGTTGATCGCCGAAGTGCTGATCTTCGTGCCCTCGGTCGCCAACATGCGCCTGCAATGGCTGCGGGACAGGCTGAACACCGCCGCTGCCGCCAGCGTCGTCATCGAAGGCCTGCCGGACCAGGAGCTGCCGCGCGCGGTGCAGGAAGAGACCCTGATGGCGACCGGCGCCAAGGCGATCGTGCTGAAGAAGCAGGATGCCTCGCGCATCGTCGCCGCCGCCGCCGACATGCCGCCGAGCATCGATGCGCAATACGACCTCTCCGACGTCTCGATGCTCACCTCCATCTACGACGCCTTCGACACGCTGGTCTTTGGCGGCGATCGCATCATCCGCGTCTTTGGGCCGGTCGGCGAATCGAGCACGCGCATCGAGCTGCTGCTCGACGAGTACAAGCTGCGCCGCGCCATGCTCGGCTATGCGCGCAACGTCTTCATCCTGTCGATGATCATCTCGCTGGTCACGGCGAGCCCGATTTTCTTCGCGCTGAACCGCCTGCTGATCCGCCCGATCCGCCGCATGACGGCGAACATCCAGGAGTTCACCGCCGACCCGTCCAATCCGAGCCGCGTGCTGGAGCCTTCCGGCGGGCGTGACGAGATTGCCGTCGCAGGCATTCACCTTGCCGCCATGCAGCAGACGCTGCAACGCACGCTGAAGGAACAGAAGAACCTCGCCGATCTCGGCCTTGCCGTGTCGAAGATCAACCACGACATGCGCAACATCCTGTCTTCCGCCCAACTGATGTCCGACCGCCTGTCGGATGTCGACGACCCGGTGGTCAAGCGTGTCGCGCCGAAGCTTTTGCGCAGCATCGACCGGGCCGTTGGCTATACCAACGAGGTGCTCTCCTATGGCCGCATGCGCGAGCCGGAGCCGCGCCGCCGCTTCGTCGCACTCCGTCCGCTGGTGCAGGAGGTCTCGGAAGTGCTGGCGCTCGATTTGCGCGGCGATATCGAGTTTACGCTTCAGGTCGAGCCCGGCCTTCAGGTCGATGCCGACAGCGAGCAGCTCTTCCGCGTCATCCACAACCTTTGCCGCAACGCCGTCGAGGCGCTGTCACAGGATAATGGCGTGGAGCGACGCACCGTTCTAGTAACGGGCCTGCGCACCGGCAGCGTGGTGTCGATCGCCATCGACGACAACGGCCCCGGCATGCCGGCCAAGGCCCGCGAAAACCTGTTTGCCGCCTTCCGCGGCTCCGTCCGCTCCGGCGGCACCGGCCTTGGCCTGGCCATTGCCCGCGAACTCGTGCTCGCCCATGGCGGCACGATCGCGCTGGTCGAGAAGGTAACGCCCGGCACGCTCTTCCGTATCGAACTCCCCGACCGCCCAGTCCCCCTCGACGCCTTCCGCCACCGCGCATAAAGCCCGGCATTCCGGGCGGGATGTGACGGCACGATGAAAAAAAGTACATTTTTTCTCAGAAAGACGCTTGCAATAAACCGGCGCACCCTTTAGGAACCGCCTCGCAGCCGGGCAATACAAAAACCCTGTTGCCAGCGCACCCGTAGCTCAGCTGGATAGAGCACCAGACTACGAATCTGGGGGTCGGACGTTCGAATCGTTCCGGGTGCGCCATTTCATTACCAATCCAGAACAAAACCGAGCACTTGGGTCCGTTATCGGACCCAGGCTGACCTATACCAAACTGCCAATCGGCGGGATATTGAGCGCGCCACCAAGCAGGCTCCGCGGATCGTATATGGCCTTGACCTTCTGCAGCCGATGGAATGTCTCACTGGCATAGGCCGCGGGCATGCGTGCTGTCGCTTCGTCGTCGGTGATGAAGTTGACGTAGGTCGAGCCTGAGGTGAAAGGCATTGCCGCGACGGCGGCCGAACGCGCCCAGGAGATATGGCGGCTGTCTTCGGTGGCGTCCGTCCAGGCGCCCTGAAACACCAGCCCGTACTGTGCCCGGCGGATGCCGACCGCTGTCTCCTCGACCGGTATTCGTGCGGGCGCGCCGCCCAGATGCATGCATAGGATCGCCGAGAAAGGGGAGGTGATTGCCTCCGCCGCCGTGAGCAATTCGTCAGTCAGGCCGTCCTCGATTGCTGACGTCTCTTCCGACTTCCAGTAGTAGCGCCGACCGAAGGGTTGCCCCCCGTCAAGAAAGCTCTGAAAGCTGGTGAAACTCTTGGGCGCGATAGTGTCAGCGACAGGGCTGCCAAAAGCCTTGAGCCGCCGCATCCATGTCGCGCCCTGCCCCGCAGGGCCTGTCCAATGGGCGGCAATCCCAGCAATGAGCTGCCCGTGATAGGCTTCGGGTATCCAGGGTGCCGGTGGGGCCCGGCGCAGAACCAGCAGGCAGGTGAGCTCGTCCGGCGCTGCGCTTGTCAGGTCCACATAGAGATCGATGACGTCTTTTGCCGCTGAGAACGGGTGCACCACCATGCCGGCCAGGACTTCGGGACCATGCGCATGGCCTCGGAAGGTGAACTCGGTCACCACCGCGAAATTGCCGCCCCCGCCGCGCAAAGCCCAATACAGGTCCGGGTTTTCGCTCGCACTCGCGGTACGCGCCTTGCCGTCGGCGGTAACCACCCGCGCCGAGAGCATGTTATCCGCCGTGAAGCCGAACCGCCGCGAGGTCCAGCCAAAGCCGGCACCGAGCGTGAGGCCAGCAACGCCCGTTGCCGAAATGATGCCCGAGGGCACCACGATGCCATGCGGCTGGGTTGCGGCGTCGACGTCACGCCAGGCCGCACCGGCGTCGACGCGGACCGTCATGGCCTGAGGGTCGACCGTCACCGTCCGGCGGTGGCTCATGTCAATCGTGACGCCCCCATCGCTGAGGGCCGCGCCGGCGACATTGTGGCCCCCGCCACGGACCGATACTGCCATTGCATTATCCTGGGCAAAGGCGAGGGCTGCTGCAACGTCGGCCTCGCTGACGGGGCGGATGACCAGGGCTGGCCGTCTTTCGATCATGGCGTTCCAGATGGTGCAGCATGATTCATAGGCAGGGTCGCCCCGAAGGTGGAGCGAACCCTCGAGGGCGCGCTCCAGCGCCGTAAGGGCCGAGATGGAAATGGGAACATTGACTGCGGACATGGCAAAACTCCTTTGCGGTGTTTTCGCCTGTTCATGCCGCCGCCTCTAGTTCAGGAACTGAAGCAAATGCGATATTGAATCTGTACTGGCTGCCTTCTCGAACCTGGCCTATGCTCCCCCTTGGATAGGGAGGCAGCCAATGACCGATGGCAGCTATAGCCAATTCTGCCCCGTCGCCATGGCGTCGGAGGTGCTTTGTAGTCGTTGGACCATGATCGTGGTCCGTGAGCTTATCTGTGGTTCGACACGTTTCAACGATCTCAAGCGTGGTGTCCCGCGGATGTCGCCTGCGCTGCTCTCCAAGCGGCTCAAGGACCTTGAGGCCGCTGGCGTCGTCGAGCGTGTGGCTACCGGCGGCAGCGCCGCCGCTTACGAATATCGGCTCACCCCAGCAGGCCGGGAACTCGAGCCGATCGTCAGGGCCATGGGTTTTTGGGGGCAGCGCTGGGTAGAAACGGCTCCGACGCTACAGAACGTCGACCCCGAACTGCTGATGTGGGACATGCGGCGCAGCATCAAGGTCGCGGCCCTGCCGCGCCAGCGCACGGTGGTGCAGTTCAGCTACATTGACCGGCCTGAAAAGAAGCGCCGATATTGGCTCGTCATCGAAGCGAACGGGGCGGTCGACGTGTGCTCGCTCGATCCGGGATTTGAGGTCGATCTCTACGTCACCACTGACCTGCGTACCATGACCGCGATCTGGCTGGGGCTCACGACCATTCGCGCTGAATCCTCCAGCAATCGCTTCACGGCGGTGGGCAATCGCGAGCTTGAGGACCAGATGCCCACCTGGCTTGGGTTGAGTGCATTTGCGACGGAGCAAAAGCTGGCGCAGACGTGACCCGCTGCTTGGCCGCCTTACGCCAAATCTTCCAAATGCAGATCCCGTCGTGATGGCCGCTCGTGAGGCAAAGCGGACCTTCCACCCCAAACGGTCTCAGCACGGTTGACATTGTCGGTGCTCCGTGGCCCTTGCCGGTTTGACGCGAGCGTGACCGATATGCCACGCGCCGGCCCCGGCCGTTGCTCTGGCAGAGGGCTCCGCGTCCTCGGTCTCTTCAAATCCATCCGTCACTCGGCTAAGCAGGCAGCAACGGTGTCTGCATAACGCCGGCGAAACAGGAATAGCGGAAGGAAGCGGGACATGACGAACCGCGAAAGACCGCGCGTATTGCGTCGCGTGATACTCGCCGGATTGCTGGTGTTGGTGGGGTGCGCTGGCCGGCCGGAAGGCGTGTTGGTGCCGAGCGGCGAGACGCCGGCAGGTGTGTCGACGGTCAATCTGCTCGTTGCCACGACGCGCGCGCGGTCCAGCCAGCCGGGCGTGCTGTTTTCCGGTGAACGTGGCTCTGATCTCCTGATGAGCGACATCGTCGTCTCCATCCCGCCGGAAGACAAGCGCAAGGTCGGCCAGGTGCAATGGCCGGAAAAGCTGCCGGCCGACCCGATGAAGGACTTTTCGACCGTCAGCGTGACGCCGATCGATGGCGCCAAGGCCGGCGGCGCCTGGCTTGACCAGAACCTGCCGAAAAGCCGGCGCCTGCTGATCTTCGTGCACGGCTTCAACAATCGTTATGAGGATGCGGTCTACCGCTTCGCGCAGATCGTGCACGATTCCAAGACGGACGCTGCGTCGGTGATCTTCACCTGGCCGTCGCGTGCCAGCATCTTCGATTATTCCTATGACAAGGAAAGCACGAACTATTCGCGTGATGCGCTCGAGGAATTGCTGCGGGAAGCCGTCAAGTCGCCGAAGGTTGGCGAAATCACCATCATGGCGCATTCCATGGGGACGTGGCTTGCCGTCGAGACGCTGCGCCAGATGGCGATCCGCGACGGGCATGTGCCGAAGAAGATCCAGCAGGTCATCCTGGCCTCGCCGGACCTCGATGTGGACGTCTTTGGCCAGCAGCTTCGTGCCCTTGGCAAGGACAAGCCGAAATTTACCCTGTTCGTCTCGCGCGATGACCGGGCGCTGACGCTCTCGCGCCGCATCTCCGGCAACGTCGATCGCCTCGGCCAGATCAATCCGGCGGAAGAGCCCTACCGCTCCATGCTGGAAAAGCAGGGTATCACCGTGCTCGACCTGACGGCGCTGAAATCCGGCGACCGCCTCAACCACGGAAAATTTGCCGAAAGCCCCGATGTCGTGCGCCTGATCGGCAATCGCCTGATCGATGGGCAGGCGGTCACGGATTCGCAAGTTGGTTTGGGCGAGCGGCTCGGCGCCGTCGCGCTCGGCACGGCTCAGACGGTTGGCAGTGCGGCGAGCATCGTTGTGTCCACGCCGATCGCCATCTTCGATCCGGTAACGCGCAAGAACTACGACGATCAATGGCGGCGCTTCGGCAACGCGGTCGAAGACACGACGACGACCGCTGTCGGTCAATAAAATAAAAGGCGGCCAGTAAAGGCCGCCTTTCCGTGTTTTGCCGAAAATTAGCGAACCCAGATCACCTCGCGGGTGGCGCGATCCACAAGAACCGGCCGCTCATCGACATAGATGTAGCCGTAGCTCGGGCTTTCCGGCACGTCGACGATCTGCACCGTCTCCGGTATCAGCGCGCCGGCTTCGACCGGGCCTTCCAGCATGACAGGCTCCAGCGGGTGGCGCTCGACATAGGTGATGGTCGTTTCCGGGATGTCGGACGAGATGCTGGCCGTCGTGTCCATCTCAGGCGCATAGATGACCTGTCGGCTCTCGGTGCGCACGATCACCGGGCGGTTGTCGACATAGACATAGGCGAGGTCCGGGTGATCGGGGATCGGCGTCAGCATGACGGTGTCGTCAAAGCGCGTATCGGCCGTCACCTGACCTTGCAGAACGACCGGTGGCGTCGGGTTTTCCATCACATAGACACGGGCGTCATCCGGAACGGCAGCTTCCGCCCCGATGGCGAAACCGGCCACGCCCCCGACGATGGCACCGACCGGGCCGCCGACGACGGCGCCTACGGTCGCACCTGCGGCACCGCCGGCAGCGCCGCCGAGAACTTCCTTATCGGCATCGTCCGCATGGGCGACGGTCGCACCGATGAGTGCGAGGGCCGCACCAGCCATGAGAATCTTGCGCATGTCTTTCTCCTTCGAAAGTTGGGTTTCCCACCCCTTCGGCGGAGACAACGTGACATGCTTTGCTCTGTTCCCCCGGATCGGCGGCGCGGCATGTCACGTTGTGTAACGCGCGTTAACCGGCGTCTTAGGCTATTTCCGATTCAAGCTTTGCGATTTCATAGTCTTCGTGGTGCACCTGCAGCCCTTCTTCCGTCACCACGACGATGCCGTAGGCAGCCGGTTCGTCGACCGAGAGCGAGGCGTTCGGCGCATCGAAGGGCATCGGCTGCTGGTGCACCGGGCTCTTGAAGATCGAGAAGGGAATACCGCGATGCGAGCCGCCGATCGTGCGGTGCACATGGCCGGCGAAGATATGGCGGACATTGCCGTGTTTCAGTACGAGATCGTAGAAGGCGTCCTCGTTGCTAAGCCGGATGACATCCATGCCGGTAAAGCCGGTCTTGTGCGGCGGATGGTGCATGAAGAGCAGGACCGGCAGGCCGCCCGCACTTGCAAGCGTGCGGTCGAGCCAGGCGAGGCGCCGTTCGCAGAGATAGCCGGCATGGCTCCTCGGATAGTCGTAGGGCGGCGCAAACAGCGTATCGAGCAGCACGACGCGGCAATCGGGAAAGTCGATTGCCTGCTGCACGAAGCCATCCTCGTCCGGCGTCACATGCGAGAAGGTCTCGAGGAAACGGTCGCGATAGTCGTGGTTGCCGATGGTGATTGCCGCTTGCGGCACGAGCAGAGAGAGCAGGTCGCGCAGGCGCTCATAGGACTGGGTGTCGGCGCGGTGCGTCAGGTCGCCGGTAAAGATTACCCGGTCGGCATCCGCATGATAGCGGTTGACGTGTTCGATGCCGGCGAGCAGCCTTTGATAGGGATCGAGGCCGATGATCGCCGAGCCTTCGGGCACCATGTGCAGATCGGTAAAGACAATGAGTTTGGTCATGGAAAGGTCTCTTGACGGGATGATGTTCCGGGAATTCCGGAATGCCTGTCGTAGCGTGCAAACCTGCGGCATGAAAAGCAGTTGGAACGCATGGCAATCTGATATATCAGCAAAGCGAAGCCAATCAATCCCCGGCATTGGCCGCGCGGGACAGAAATAGCCGGCGGGCCGGCGAAGACGGAGCACAACGACATGAGATGGAAGCGCACGATCCAGCTGCTGGACGTTCATTGTGAAGGCGAAATCGGCAAGGTGGCGATCGGCGGCGTGCCGAAGATCCCCGGCAACACGATCGCCGAGCAGCTCAACCACATCAATACGGTCGATGACAGTCTGCGCCGCTTCCTCTGCCTGGAGCCGCGTGCGGCGGCGACCGGCTCGGTCAATCTGCTGGTGCCGGCCAAGCGCCCCGAGGCCGATGCCGGCTTCATCATCCTCCAGGCCGACCAGGCGCACGCCTCCTCGGGTTCCAATTCGATCTGCGTCACCACGGCGCTGCTCGAATCCGGCATCGTCGAGATGAAGGAGCCGGAAACCATCGTCGTGCTCGACACGGCCGCGGGCCTCGTCAAGGCGACGGCGACCTGCCGCGACGGACGTTGCGAAAAGGTCAAGCTCACGATGGTGCCGTCCTTCGTCGAGGCGCTCGATGTCGAAATCGACACACCGCACTGGGGCCGCGTGCGCTTCGACATCTCCTATGGCGGCATCTTCTATGCGCTCGTCGATGTCGACCAGATCGGGACGAAGATCGAGAAGGCCAATGCACGCGCGCTGGTCGATGCCGGCATGGCGCTGAAGGACCTGATCAACAAGTCGATGAAGGTCGTGCACCCGGAAATCCCGGAAATCAACGGCGTCGCCTATGTCATGTTCCGCGATCGCGATCCGGACGGCGTGGTGCGCACGGCGACAACGATGTGGCCCGGCCGCGTCGACCGTTCGCCCTGTGGCACCGGCAACTCCGCCAACCTCGCGACGCTGCATGCCCGCGGCCTTGCCAAGGTGGGCGACACGTTCCGCTCGCGCTCGATCATCGGCTCGGAATTCGAGGTGGGGCTGCAAGCCGAAACCGAGGTTGCCGGCCGCAAGGCCATCATCCCCACCATCACCGGCCGAGGCTGGACGTTCGGCCTGCACCAGATAGCGCTCGACCCGACGGACCCGCTCGCAAACGGTTTTGCGATGACCGACACCTGGGGTCCGCAGGCTGGCGAGATCAGCTAGAGCATTTCCAGCCGAAGCGGCATCGCTTCGGCGTCGGATAATGCGATAAAAACAATACCCTAGAGCATTTCCGGTGAACCAGATTTCACCGGAAATGCTCTAGGGCACAAAGTTCGGCCCGGAGTGGATCACCTCTCCGGGCCGCGCAGGCTTATTTTTTGGCGTAGTGCTTCTCAATGGCGCCGAGCGTGATGGGGTCGATCTCCGCATTGCCGGCCTCGTCGATCAGGTCGCGCTTGGCCAGAACCTGCTTGATGGCGAGGCGGGCGTCGGCGCTCAACTGCTCCGGCTGGTCGCGCAGGATGACTTCGAGATCGACATCGCGCATCTCGAAGGCGGCGACGAGGCTGTTCACCGCCTGCTCGATGTTCTTGACGATTCCGGTGCCGCTCTGCTGCATCAGGCCGAATTTCAGCTTGCCGTAGCTGTCGCCCTGATCGGCGGCCTGCTTGAAATAACCGGCTGCGGCGGTGAGATCCTGCTCGATGCCCTCGCCGGATTCCAGCATCAGGCCAAGGTTGATCATCGCGTCGATGCTGCCGCCTTTCGCTGAGAGCTTGTAGAAGGCCGCTGCCCGCGCATTGTCTTCGTCGACCAGGCTGCCATCATCGAGCAGCACGCCGAGATTGAAGGCAGCGGTCTCGTCACCGGCCGCTGCCGCCTTGTCGAACCAGCGGGCCGCTTCCGCGCCGTTGATCGCCGTGCCGATGCCGTCGCGATAGGCGACACCGAGATTGTAGGCACCCAGCACATCACCCATTTCCGCAGCCTTCTTGTAGTGGCTGAATTCGGCGGCGGGGTCACCGCGCTTGCCGAGCATCGCGCCGTAATTGACCATGGCCACGGTATTGCCGAGCGCGGCTGCTTCCGCGTAGAGCTTCATGGCGTCGAGGTCCTGGCCGGCACGCTCCAGCGCCCGGGCGAGCTGAAAGGCCATGCGTGCGCTACGGCCAGCATTGTAAGCCTCTCGGCAGGCCGAAAGGGCCGCGCCGATCTGGATGTCTTCCAGTACGACCGGTGCGAAGGCCTTGTTGCGCGTGCTGTCATACCGGCTGCCGGCACTCTGGTCGCAGCGGGCTTCGATGGAAAGCGTGTTTGCCTCAGCGCCGCTTGCGGCACCGACAAGAAGGGCCGCGAAGAAAAGGGCGCGGCCAGCCGTCTTTACTACTGTGGATCGCGTGATCATGATCCGTCTCCCTTCGTTGAATGATCGCACCTTAGACGACTGGCAGAAGGCGGCTGTTTCCACGGGAACAGAGGGAACGGAAAGAGCGGCGCATAACGGATGCAGCACAGGCGGCTTGTGCGGTTGACGGGCCGGCCCTATCAGTTCAATTCCATCCGACGGCTTGTCCCGTCCGAAAGGTGTGTCATGCGAACGCTCAAGGTTTTTGAACCGATCACCCTCAGCCGCAGGCTTTTCATTGCCGGCGGCGCCTTGGCGCTGACAGGCGTCGGCATCCGCGCAACGCAGGCCAACGCGATCATCGGCAAGGCGGTGGAAATCACCGGCGACGTCACCCGCAAGCAGGAAAACCATCTGGAAGGCCTGAAGGCCGGCGCCAGCCTGATGGACCATGATTTCGTCAAGACCGGCGCCAAGAGTTTTGCCTCGCTCGAACTCGGTGATGACACCAGCCTGCTGCTCGGTAGCAACACGGAACTGCTGATCGACACCTTTATCGCGGGGCAGGGCGGCACCATTGAACTCGGCACCGGGCAGATGGTCTTCGACCGGCCGGAGGGCCTTGCCAAGATCGACCTCACCATGCGCACCGCCTTCGGCATGATCGGCGTGCGCGGCACGAAATTCTTCGCCGGTCCGAGCCGCGGCGTCTTCGGCGTCTTCGTCGAGCACGGCCTTGTCGAGGTCACCGGCGGCGGCGTGACACGCCAGGTCGGCCGCGGCCAGGGCGTTGATATCGCGACGCCGGGTGCTGCACCCAGCGAGGTTGCGCAATGGGGTGATGCCCGCATCCGCGAGGCCTATGCCAGCGTTGGTATTCGCTAGGCCAAGTCTTCGTCGATGTCATCACCGCTGTAGATGTCCAGGTCGAGAATCAATCCACGTGCTCCAATCGCACGCATCTTCGCTGGCGAGAGGCTAAGGCCTTCATTGAAGCCGGACAGGAAGAGGCCTGCGAAGATGTTTCCGTGGAAGCGCACAGCCAGTGCCCGGCACGCATCGAGATCACCATCCAGCACAGAAAAGAGTGCTGCCACTTGTTTGTCGAGATCGCTTGGACTTTCGTCGGGGGTCGAGAGAGTCCACATACCCGTACGAGCAACGATCTCTTTCCCTTTTGGTGTAGCGTGAGTACCGCCTTTTTTCACGCCTTTCGTTGGTTGCGTTCCGAGAATGCGCGATACCTCTTCAGGGTCAAGGTCGTCCCCGGAAAAGCGAAGACATGCGGCGGTTCGATGTAGTTCGGCCATGCTATTTATAATCCCCTGTCATCCCGTTCGCTAATCGAACGTGAACAACTCTACCTGGCCGAAGCCGCGGATTTCGTGGCTGCCGATGGGGCGCAGCGGACGGGTCGTTTCGCTTGCCGCCTGCGGGCCGACGCAGATGTGGGTGCCGAGAAACTTGTTGGCATCCTGCAGGCGTGCCGCCAGGTTCATCGAATTGCCGTGCGCCGTATAGTCGAGTTTGCCGCCGACGCCCACTTCCCCCAGCACCACCATGCCCGTCTCGATACCGATGCGCGTGCGGCCGAATTCCTGTTCGAGGAAGGCTGGGCGGCGGCGCATTTCTTCGGTCAGCGTGCGGATGTCATCGGCGCAGGCGAGCGCCTTGTCCACGTGATGATCGAGATCGTCGGGCGCGTTGAAGAGCGCATGCACGGCGTCGCCCACCACCTTGTCAACCATGCCGCCATGGCGGGCGACGAGCGCGTTCACCTCGGTGTAGTAGATGTCCAGCAGCTTGACCAAGTCATGCGGGCCGATCTTCTTGGAGAGCGAGGAAAAGCCCTCGATATCGGTAAACACCGCCGTCACCTGGCGCTCCTCGCCGGCCACGCGGCCGAGATCGGGGTTGTCGATATACCGTGAAACGACGGATTGCGGCAGGTACTGCGCAAAGCGCTGGCGGGCGGTTGCTTCCGCGCGGCGCACATGGGCGAATTGCAGGAGGCCGGTAACGAGGGCCGCCGCCGCCACGACCAGCGAAACGCCGACCGCGTCGGATAGAAGCGCCGTCTGCATATAGAGAAGGGCCGATGCGCCGAACACGAGGCCGACAAGCCCGAGACCGGCCGTTGCCGCGAAGAGCGGGCGAAGCCGCGCCGCCGCCAGCGCCACCGCCGCACCTGCGGCAAAGGCGAAGCCCGTTTCGATCGGCACGAGGCCGAGATCGCGCATCGGGATATGGTCGGCCAGGATGGAATTTGCCACGTCCGCATGGATCTGCACGGAGGGTTCGAGCGTCATGGAGGCGCTGGTCCTGAGCCCGCCGAGATTGGGCAGGCTGCTGCCGATCAGCACGACCTTGCCGGCGATCCTGTCCGCGGCCACCCGGCCCGCCACGATATCCGCCGCGGAAAAGGTGCGCGCGCCCACCGTATCGGCCCTGCTCGCCACAAAGCGCAGGCTGCCGTCCTCGTCGAGCCGCAGGATGCGGGAATCGTGGCGAACCCAGGCGGGATTGCCGCCAAGCACCGGCGTGCCCGCCCCGGCCGCCAGCCGCGCCGCCTCCACGCCGAGCGACGGATAGGCCGCATTGCCAAGGATCGCATAGGCCTGCACCCGGCGCACGACCGCATCCTCGTCGCCGACCAGGAAGGCCGCCGCCGCGGCCGCCGATTTATCCTGCAGGAAGGCGCAGGAGCTTTCCGTGCCGTCGATGAACCAGAGTTCCGGAATGGTGACCGGCCGTTGCAGCGCAAGGGCGGGGATCGGATGCGGCGCCCCGTCCGTCGCCTCGCCGATGAGGAAGCCGAGAATGGTCGGCGTCTTGCCGATGGCGCTTGCCAGTGCCGCATTGGCGGGCTCGTCCGGTGCGCAATCGGTGGAGAAGATGAAGTCGAAGGCGATCGCCGTCGGTTTTGCGGCGGCAAGCCGCTCGATCAGCTCTGCCGTCTGTGTGCGCGTCCACTCCTTGTCCGGCACGCTCTGGAAGGCCTTGCGGTCGATATCGACCACGACGATGCGGTCGCTCTGGCGCGCCGGCACCGCCTGGGTCAGCGCATCGAAATAGAATTCGCGCTGCTGCTCCAACGCTGTCTCGCCGAGCGAGAACAGCGCCAGCGCACCGGCAAGGCTGGCCACGAGGCCGGCGATGAGCGGTCTATATCTCTTGGCGAACATGATCGGCCGCTTTCGTTAAGATGCGGGCCACCGGCGGCCTAGTCGTCATCCGGCTCGGCGATGCCGTAGAGCCGGCCGATATGGCAGTGGATGATACCATCGTTGCGGCGGATGGCACCGGCCTCCTCCAGTGCGAGGATCGAGCGGTTGATCTTTGGCCGGCTGGCGCCCACGATGCTGGCGATCTCCGTCTGGCTGAGCGAAAGCTGAAGGTTCGCGCTGTCCGGCAGCTCCTCGCCATGGATATTGCGCAGCGTCGCGAGGAAGAAGCGGGCGACGCGGGCGTCGAGATCGTAGAGCGCGATGGTTTCGAGCTGTTCCGTCGTTTCGCGCAGCTTGGTGCAGAGATAGTGGATGATCGCCTGCGCGGCCGTCGGGTTGCGCGTCAGGATATCGATGAAATCGCGCTTGGAGATGACGTAGCCTTCTGTCGCCACGACGGCGGTGGCGTCGGCCGAACGCGGCTGTCCGTCGAGGATCGCCATTTCGCCCAGGATCGAGCCGGCTTCCAGCTGGCGCAGCGACAGTTCCTTGCCCTGCGGCGTGATGAGCGAGAGTTTGATGCGGCCGGTCACGAGCACGATGAGATAGGTGCCCTCGTCGCCGCGCTGGAAGATCACCGTGCCGGGCGACCATTTGCGCCACGTCGCTATCCCAGCAATCTCGACCAGAGTTTCCTTGTTGAATCCCTCGAAAATCGGGAATGAACGCCAGAACGCGGCACTCTTGTTGATCTCATTCATATCCGCTTTCCCCCGACCGCCGCAAACGAAACAAACACGCGCCGCTCGGCAGAAACCTTCGCCCACCCGCCGTGTGCTTGCAACAGAAAAGAACGGAGGGCTTTGGGCTTGCCCCTTCGTTATTGGCAGATCCGCACGCGCTTGGTGACCGCCTTGCCGTGCTGGTCCAGCGTCTGGATGCGCTTGGTGATGCAGGTCTGCTGGTAATGCCCATAGGTGCCGTCCACATAGGACGTGCCGGCATGGCCGGTTGCGGTGAAGGCGAGGGAGGCGGCGGCGAGCGCGAGGGCGAGAAGATAATGACGCATGAGGATTCCGGGGAGGAGGAGGGGCGGGCTGCAACGACCCTCTTGTCGCATGGCCCGAACCGCCCCTCTGTTCCGCCGGTAACAGGGGCGTCGTTCACAAAAAGCGAACGATCTGTATTCTGATCGCCCGTCTAGTTTGACGACGGAAAGCTGATATCTCTTTGCCAACGCAAACAACCAAGCCTCAGGAGCTTATCATGCAACAGAACGCCGTCGTCCTTCTCGGACGCATTCTTCTCGCCACCATGTTTATCACCGCCGGTTATCCGAAGCTCATCGATCCGTCTGGCACCGCCGGGATGATCGCCGGTGCCGGCCTTCCGGCCGCAACCGCGCTTGCCTACCTCGCCGGTCTCTTCGAACTCGTTGCCGGCCTCTTCGTCCTCGTCGGTTTCCAGACGAAGATTGCCGCCTACCTTCTCGCTGCCTTCAGCGTCTTCACCGCGCTCGTCTTCCACAGTGGCGCGATCAACGTTCCGGACTTCCCGGAAGGCGCAAACGGCCTGCTGACCCTCTTCAACGGCCTGATGATGTGGAAGAACATCACGATCGCCGGCGGCTTCCTCGTGCTCGCCGCCTTCGGCCCCGGCGCCTACTCGCTCGATGCCCGCTCCGCTGCCGGCAAGGCCGTCACCGCCTAAGCGACCAATACTCTGATCCTCCAGAAACCCTTCCCGGCCTCCGGGGAGGGTTTTTCGTTTCCCACCTGCTGGAAAGCCGCGTCTCTTGCTGCTATGCGCTCGGGTAAGACAGCCATGTGGGGAGATGCCGATGTTTTCCAATTCCTTTCCGGACCGCGACGTGATGGCGGAGCTGATGGCCCGCATGCTGTGGGAGATCAAGGCGGTGCATTTCCGCCCTGAACAGCCCTACAAGCTCGCTTCGGGCATGGCCTCTCCGGTCTATATGGATTGCCGCAAGCTGCTCTCCTATCCGCGCATTCGCTCGGCGATCATGGATTTCGCCGCCGCGACCCTCACGCGCGAGGCCGGCTTCGAGCGTTTTGACGTCATCGCCGGCGGCGAAACGGCCGGTATCCCCTTCGCAGCCCTGCTGGCAGACCGCCTCGGCCTGCCGATGATCTACGTGCGCAAGAAGCCGAAGGGCCATGGCCGCAACTCCCAGATCGAAGGTGTGATGCAGGAGGGCGCGCGCGTGCTCGTCATCGAGGACCTCGTGACGGTCGGCGGCTCCATGTTCACCTTCATCGACGCGATCCGCGCAGCCGGCGGCATCGTGGATCACGGCATGTCGCTGTTCTACTACGGCATCTTCAAGGAAGCCGAGGCGCGCTATGCCAACGGCGGCGTGAAGCTGCACCACATCGCCACCTGGCGGAACGTACTGGCGGTTGCGAAGGCAGAAAAACTCTTCGATGATGCGACACTCGCCTCGGTCGAATCCTTCTTCGATGCGCCTCTCGTCTGGTCGGCCGCCCATGGCGGCGTTGCGGAGCTGCCGACGTCGTAAAAGGCTCTGGCGCTTTCCGTTGTGATCGTTTAAATCGATTGAAAGTCCGCTTGGGAGGAAATGCACATGATCCTGTGTTGTGGTGAAGCCCTGATCGATATGCTGCCGCGCACATCGACGCTCGGAGAGGATGCCTATGCCCCCTATGCCGGCGGGGCGATCTTCAACACGGCGATCGCGCTCGGCCGCCTCGGCGTACCGACCGGCTTCTTCACCGGCCTTTCCGACGACATGATGGGCGACATCCTGCGCACGACGCTCGGCGAAAGCGGCGTCGATTACAGCTACTGCGCAACTCTCTCGCGCCCGACCACCGTCGCCTTCGTCAAGCTGATCCATGGTCACGCGAGCTATGCCTTCTACGACGAGGGCACCGCCGGCCGCATGATTACCGACGCCGAGCTTCCGATGCTCGGCGACGATTGCGAGGCGCTGCATTTCGGCGCGATCAGCCTGATCCCGGAACCTTGCGGCTCCACCTACGAGGCACTTCTGAAGCGCGAGCACGACAAGCGCGTCATCTCGCTCGACCCGAACATTCGCCCCGGCTTCATCAAGGACAAGGACGCCCATATGGGCCGCATCCGCCGGATGGCCGCCATGGCGGATATCGTAAAATTCTCCGATGAGGACCTAGCCTGGTTCGGCCTCGAAGGGGACGAGGACGCGCTTGCCCGTCACTGGCTGCACCATGGTGCAAAACTCGTCGTCGTCACGCGCGGCGCGGAAGGTGCCGTCGGCTATACTGCCGACCACAAGGTCGTGGTGCCGAGCGAGCGTGTGACCGTGGTCGATACGGTCGGCGCCGGCGATACGTTCGATGCCGGTGTTCTCGCCTCTCTGAAGATGCAGAACCTGCTGACCAAGCAGCAGGTGGCGAAGCTCGACGAGGACCAGATCGCCAAGGTGCTGGCGCTCGGCGCCAAGGCCGCCGCCGTCACCGTCTCGCGCGCCGGTGCTAACCCGCCGTGGGCGAAGGAAATCGGGCTGGCGTAGGCTGCTAGCAGCCTTCATTCGCCTGTCATCGCCGCATGGTCAAAGGGGCCATGCTCGACCACACCGCCCCAGATTCGCTCCCCGCCGCCCGTTCCGATGGACGGGCTCCCACCATTCTTGTCGTCACGGATGCCTGGCGCCCGCAGTTGAACGGCGTCGTGCATACGCTCGAAGAGCTGGCCCGCTCGATGGCGGAGGAGGGCGTCGACGTCGTCTTCCTGACGCCGCAGGAATTTACGACGGTGCCGCTGCCGTCCTACCCGGAAATCCGTCTCGCCATCACCTCGAAGCGCCGCGTACTGGCCGAGATCGAGAAGATCGCGCCGGATTACATCCACATCGCTACAGAAGGCCCGCTCGGCATGGCGGCGCGCAGCGCCTGCCTGGAGCGCCGATTGCCCTTCACCACGGCCTATCACACGCGTTTTCCAGAATTCATCAGCGCCCGCCTGCCCATTCCGGAGAGTGTCAGCTACTGGTGGCTGCGTCGCTTTCACAATGCCGGCAACGGCATGATGGTGGCGACGAAGTCGCTCGGCGCGGAAATGGCGGCGCGTGGTTTCGTGCGTATCAAGCGCTGGTCGCGCGGTGTCGATACGAAACTGTTCGATCCGGCCAAGCGCCGCGATCTCGGCCTGCCGCGCCCGATCTTCTTGAATGTTGGTCGGGTCGCGGTGGAAAAGAACCTGCCCGCCTTCCTCGGCCTCGACCTGCCGGGCAGCAAGGTCGTCGTCGGCGACGGGCCGGACCTCGCCATGCTGCGCCAGCGTTATCCGGATGTGCATTTCCTGGGTCGTAAGCTCGGCGAGGAACTCGCTGCCGTCTATGCCTCGGCCGACGTCTTCGTCTTCCCGAGCCGTACGGATACGTTTGGAAATGTCATGCTGGAGGCGCTCGCCAGCGGCGTGCCGGTTGCCGCTTTTCCGGTGACCGCACCGCGCGATGTGCTCGGCGATGCCGGTGCGCTATCGGAAAACCTGCGGGAGGCAGCACTTGCTGCGCTCGATATCCCGAAGGACGTCGCGCGCGACCGTGCCATGACCTATAGCTGGCGCGCCTGCGCGCGGGAATTCCTCGGAAACCTCACGCGCGTGCCGCGCGATGCATTCGCGGCACGGCGTCTCAGCCTGCGCTGAGCTTACTTGGCAGCCTTCAGGAGCGCGGCAACGAGGCCGGCGGTCGATGAATCGTGGCCGTCAGCACTTTCCTTGCCCTCGACGACCGGCAGCAGGCCCGTCGCCAGCTCCTTGCCGAGCTCCACGCCCCACTGGTCGAACGAGTTGATGTTGAAGAGCACGCCTTCGACGAAGACGCGATGCTCGTAGAGCGCAACCAGCCGGCCAAACGTAAATGGCGTCAGGCTGTCATAGACCATGGTGATCGACGGACGGTTGCCGGAAAACACGCGGTGCGGCGCGATCTTGTCGGCCTTTGCCTCGTCCATGCCCTTCGCCGTCAGCTGCGCCTTGGCTTCCGCCAGCGTGCGGCCTTTCATCAAGGCTTCCGACTGCGCCAGGCAGTTGGCGATCAAAAGCTGGTGCTGGTGGCGTAGGTTCTTCTCGTGGCCATTCGCCGCGATCATGAACTCGGCCGGAATGATCGTCGTGCCCTGGTGGATGAGCTGGTAGAAGGCGTGTTGGCCGTTGGTGCCGGGCTCACCCCAGACGACGGGGCCGGTCTGGCCCTCGACCGGCGTCGAATCCATGGTGACGGACTTGCCGTTCGATTCCATGTCGAGCTGCTGGAGATAGGCCGGGAAACGCGACAGGCGCTGGTCGTAAGGAAGGATGGCGCGCGACGGGTAGCCGAGCACGTTGCGGTGATAATAGCCGATGAGCCCGAGCAGCATCGGAATGTTTTCGCGGACCGGCGCCTCGCGGAAATGGTTGTCGATGGCATGGCCGCCGGCCAGGAATTCGGCAAAATTCTCCTTGCCGATGGCGATCATCAGCGGCAGGCCGATCGCCGACCAGATCGAATAGCGACCGCCAACCCAATCCCAGAAACCGAAGACGCGCTCAGCCCCGATACCGAAGGCCGAAACCTTGTCGAGCGCTGTGGAGACCGCGCAGAAATGACTGCCGACCGCAGCATCGCCCAGCGCGTCGGCGATGAACTTGCGTGCCGTCGCAGCATTCGTCATCGTCTCGATGGTCGTAAAGGTCTTCGAGGCGACGATGAACAGTGTGGTTTCGGCGTCGAGCAGTTTCAGTGTGTCGGCAATGTGTGCGCCGTCGATGTTCGAGACGAAATGCAGCCGCGGGCCGTCATGGAAGGGTGCAAGCGCCAGCGTCGCCATGACCGGGCCGAGATCCGAGCCACCGATGCCGATATTGACGACGTCGGTGATTTTCTTGCCGCTCGCGCCTTTCAATGTGCCGGAACGGATACCGTCGGCAAACACACCCATGGCGTCGAGCACGCCGTTGACATCAGGCATGACATCCTTGCCGTCGACCAGCACGGGCGTGTTGGCGCGGTTGCGCAGCGCCGTGTGCAGCACGGCGCGCTCTTCCGTGATGTTGATGATCGCGCCGGCGAACATCGCATCGCGCTTCTTCTCGACGCCGGCCTGCTTGGCGAGTGCTTCCAGCCCGTCGAGCACGGCGTCGTTCACCGCACATTTCGAATAGTCGAACAGGAAATCGTCGAGTTTGGCGTTGTAGCGGGAAAACCGCTTGGGGTCGGCCGCAAAGGCGGCTCTGATGTCTGTGGCGTTGGTATCGCGGGCGATGGATTTCAGCTTTTCGACAAGCGCGTTCATCGGCGTCTTCCTTGGCTTTGGACGATGCCGGCTAGCTAGTCGCTTTGGTATGTGCAAATCAAGACCGCAAACGCGACTTGGTCGAAAAAATTAAATCGGTTTAGGCTCGGTAGAACCGGGGCCGGCGTCAGCCCCGGAGATCCTTGCGGAGAATCTTGCCGACATTGGATTTCGGCAGTTCAGTGCGGAATTCGATGAATTTCGGCCGCTTGTAATTGGTGAGGTTTGCCGCGCAATGCGCCTTCACGTCGGCTTCGGTGAGTGCCGGATCCTTCTTCACCACGAACAGTTTTACCGCCTCGCCGGAATGTTCGTCCGGCACGCCGATCGCCGCGCATTCGAGGATGCCGGGATGCGACATCGCCACTTCCTCGATCTCGTTGGGGAAGACATTGAAGCCGGAGACGAGGATCATGTCCTTCTTGCGGTCGACGATCTTGGTAAAGCCTTCCGGTGACATGAAGCCGATATCGCCGGAGCGGAAGAAACCGTCCGGGGTCATCACCTTTTCCGTCTCGTCCGGCCGTTGCCAGTAGCCGGCCATGACCTGCGGGCCGCGGATGCAGATCTCGCCCACTTCGCCCAGTCCCAGCGTCCTGCCGTCGTCGTCACGGATCTCGATGTCCGTCGAGGGCAGCGGCAGGCCGATCGTGCCGGTGAATTCCGCGCGGTCGAAACGGTTGGCGGTTGCGACCGGCGAGGTTTCCGACAGGCCGTAGCCTTCGATGACGGCGCAGCCGGTCATCTTCTGCCAGCGTTCGGCGACCGGCCGCTGCACCGCCATGCCGCCGCCAAGCGTCAGCAGCAGGTCGGACAGGTCGAGCTTGGCGAAGTCCGGGTTGTTCATCAGCGCATTGAACAGCGTATTGAGGCCCGGGAAGATGTGGACGCGGTATTTTCCGAGTTCCTTGACGAAGGCGGGGATGTCGCGTGGATTGGCGATCAGCACATTGTGGCCGCCAAGCGCGATGCCCATCAGCCCGTTCACGGTCAAGGCGAAGATGTGGTAGAGCGGCAGCGCGCAAATGAAGACGAGCTGGTCCGGGCGGCTCTTCACATGGAAGATCGGCTCGATCCACAGCTTGATCTGCTCCATGTTGGAGAGCAGGTTGGCATGGGTCAGCGTGGCGCCCTTCGAGACGCCCGTCGTGCCGCCGGTATATTGCAGGAAGGCCGTATCGTCCGGCGCGACGCTGACGGGCTTCAGTGTGCCGCGCGCGCCTTCCGCCATCACCTGCTTGAAGGGAATATGGCCTGGCAACGACCAGGCCGGCACCAGCTTCTTCACCCTGCGCACGACGAAATTGACGATCAGGCCCTTGAGGCCGAGCATGTCGCCCATCGTGGTGACGACAACGTGCTTGACCGCGGTGCGTGAGGCGACCTGCGCGACGGTGCTGGCAAAATTCTCCAGCACGAACAGCGCCTTGGCACCCGCATCCTTCAACTGGTGTTCGAGTTCGCGCGGCGTATAGAGCGGATTGACATTCACCACGACGAGGCCGGCACGCAGGATGCCGAAGATGATCACCGGGTTCTGCAAAATGTTCGGCATCATGACCGCGACGCGGTCGCCCTTTTCAAGGCCGCGCGCCTGGAGCCAGGCGGCGATGCTGCGGGAGGCGGCCTCGAATTCGCGGAAGGTCAGCGTTTTGCCCATGCTGGTGAAGGCGGGGCGATCGGCAAACTGGGCGCAGCAGCTTTCAACCAGCGCGCCGATGGACGGATAGCCGAGCGGCGCGATGTCGCCGGCCATGCCCTCGGGATACGAGGCAAGCCAGAAGCGGCCGGACGGCTGCGTTGAAGGGTCTTGAACTGTGGCCGACATGCATGCTCCTCCTCATTGGGCGCGGGCATCATCCTCCCCGCCGGCACCGAAGGTCCTCCAACCGTTCGATGCGGACAAGATGATGCTTTTAGCGGGCGCCATCAAGAGTCATCGCTATATTACATTGACGTAAACGTCAACATTCGGACGGTCTCTCCCCAGATAGCTTTTCCGTGAGCGAGGCAATCGCTGCCCCTGCGGCGTCTCATCGCGCTTTGGCCTAAAATATCACGTATATGTTTAACAATCTTGGGGTACAGCTTATCTAGGCAGTCTGGCCTGAACGACGGCCGCATTGGAGTGAACGCGCTTGCTGCATTCGGAACATCGCAGAAATGAGCCCCGGTTTCTCGGCGCTGCCCGTCCGAGCAGCGTCGCGCTCATATCGCCCATCTCGGCGGCGCGCTGGCTCCTGGTCCTTGTCGTCTTCGCCGGCATCTACTTCTTCCATGGCTTCGTCGTGCCGGTGCTCGCGGCCCTCGTCATCGCCTTTGCCAGTTGGCCGCTCTATGCGCGCCTGCTGGCGCAGGTGAACGGCAACCGCACACTCGCGGCCTCCATCGCCATTCTCCTCATCCTGGCCTTCATCATCGGGCCGATCATGATCGCCTCGACCTATGCCTTTCACGAAATCCGCGACTGGATCGGCTGGGCGGTGGAGACCAATCGCACGGGGGCCGTGACACCGGACTGGATCCGCGCGCTGCCGATCATCGGCGGCTGGCTCGACATGCAGTGGACGCGCTTCATCGATCATCCGGGTGCGATCGGCGAGCTGACACAGATCGTCAGCGGCGCCAATATCGGCAATATCTACCGCGTCGCGCTCGCAGCCGGCGGCAAGGCCTTCGGCCTGCTGCTCGCCATGCTGTTCATGTTGATCGCGCTGTTCTTCATCTACCGCGACGGCCAGTCCTTCGCAGGCCAGGTCGATCGCCTCGGAGAACGCATTCTGCCGATGCGCTGGGAGCGCATTTCCCGCATCGTACCGGCGACGATCAGCTCCACCGTCACGGGCATGACGCTGATCGCCATCGGCGAGGGCATCGTGCTCGGCGTCGCTTACTGGATTGCCGGCGTGCCGTCAGCTGTCACGCTCGGTGTGCTGACCGGCATCATGGCGCTTTTCCCCGGCGGCGCGCCGCTGTCCTTCTCGCTCGTCTCGATCTATCTCGTTTCCAGTGGCTCACCCGTGGCGGGCCTTGCCTTGTTCATCTGGGGCTCGGTCGAACTCTTCATCGTCGACAAGACGCTGCGCCCCCGCCTGGTCGGTGGCCCGATCAAGCTACCGTTCCTGCCCACCTTCTTCGGCCTTATCGGCGGTGTGAAGACCATGGGTTTCCTCGGCCTCTTCATTGGCCCCGTGCTGATGGCGCTGCTCGTTGCGATCTGGCGAGAATGGATCCGCGAAGTCGACACAATGGAATCGCCATCGCCGATCATTCTCGATCCCCATTCGGTGCCGCCAAGCCAGGCCGATCAGGAGCGCAATGTCGGCTGAGCCGGCGCCCCTCGACTCGTGGCTTTGGATGAGCGATTGTCTCAGGTGAGGGCACAGTCAATGCGCATCTTCGGCTTTATCGTGGCAGTATCCACGCTCGCCATGGCCACCCAGGTCGAGGCGCAGGAATTCGACGCCAGCGGGCCGACCGGGCCACGTATCAGCCAGAACGAGGCCCAGGCCGAAATCGACCGCCTCAAGGCCGTTATCCGCGAAATGGAGCGCGAGATTTCCCGACTTCGCGAAAATGCGTCCCCTGTGGAGAACGTGCCTCAGAAGGGCAGCCTCATCGGCACGTGGCTCGGCGGCGTTTCCTGCGGCCGCCGCCAGTTCTCGGTCACCCTGTCGGTCGGCGAGCAGTTCGGCAGGGTCGCCAAAGGCTCGTTTGCCTTCAGCGGTGCGGGAACAGGAACCGACGAGGCGCAGATAAGCCCCATGCCGACCGAGGATGCGCCCGATTCCTACATCATCGTCACCGCGAAGGCGGCTACATACGATTATGTCGTTAAAATCGACGCGAACACGATGTCAGGCAAATCCACCAGCAAAAACTGCACGATCCAATTGGAGCGCGATTAACCCCGTTCGCCGGCGGCTCATACCCACCGCCAGATCGGCGATCTACTCTCCGTCCGGGATTTGCCGATAGCGAAGCCGCCCGAGAATGCCGCCAGAATTGGCCGCGCGGGACTGCCGCCGCTACTTGCTAAAATTAGTATGCGTGCCATAGGTTGCCCCGCGCCTTCGCGCACTTTTTGGGGGACTAAACATGACGACGACAATGCGGACAGGGCTTGCTGCCCTCGTTCTTGCGACCGCTTTCACCGCATCCACCACTTCGGCGTTGGCCTGGGGCTGCATCGCAGTCTCCGAGGAAGGCAGCTACGGCTACAGCTATAGCTATGACGACGAAGGCGATGCGCGCGAAAAGGCGCTGACCGAGTGCGCAAACCGCACCACGGAAGAATCCGTGTGCGAGATCACCGAATGTGACGAAAACGACTAAAGAAATTCACGCCTGGAAAGCCCGCCGACCCGGCGGGCTTCGCCCTGCCTTGCCGTGCCGCGTGAGTTAGAACCGGCCGCGAAAGCCAAACTGCAAAGACATCGTCTTGAAGGATGCGCCGGCAGCGTTCCTGTAGAGCGTCGCGTCGCCGGTCGATGTGTCCGTCGAGTTCAGGTCACCCTTTCTGTGGAAGACATTCTCGAAGTTGCCGGCGAGGTAAAACGATGCTGTTTCGGTCAGTCGATAGTCGATCGCTGCGTTGAGCATAAGGACCGGCGCGGCTTTCATATCGCCGAAAGACCGGGTGCTGGTGAGCCAGTGGTCGTCCGTGTCGTCGATTCCGACAGTCATGCCGCCCTTGACGCCGCCGGACAGGGTCAGGCGGTCGAAGCTGGTCGACCCATCGAAGCCGACGAAGAGCGTGGGTATGTTCTGCTGGTAGGTAATGCCGCGCAGACCATCCGGGATCTCGCCAATGTCGTTGCGGATGCCCTCGTCGCTGTAGATGTACGAACCGCCGAAGGCGTCCCAGCGCACCTGGGTGTATTTCACACCGCCGCCAACACTGACAGTGCTGCGTTCGTCAGCGAAGACGTTTTTGCCGATCTCAACCGTGCCGCTGAAATAATAGTCGAGGCGCGTATCGGGATGGATGGAGCGATCGCTCCAGCCGTCCATGCTCTGGTCGATGGCATATTTCGGCACCCAGTCATAGTCGACCATGTGGCCATCGCCGCCAAAGCCGAAGTCGAGCTTACCTTTGACGTGCCAGTCGCTGCCGAGTTCAGCGCCTGCCGCTACCGTGTAGAGGACGACCCCGTCGGTGTCCCAGTCGAGCTGGCTCGCTTTGTCATTGCCCAGATAGACGTATTCGTGAGCTTCGATGTTCATGAGGCCGACGCCGCCGGACAGCCAGAAACTGCTGTCAGCAGGCCGTACAACCCCATCGCCTGCATGCGCCATGGACGTACCAAGCGCCAATGCGACCAGCGTAGATCGAAGCATTAGAAATCTCATATGTGACAATCCCGGAGCAAGGACAGGCCTGTTTTCTGGCGTGTTCGGAGTGGCTAGTAACCGTGCGATCCATCTGAACTTGGTAATGCAGAGGGTCGTTGCAAATCTGCACTATTGGTGCCGCGCAAGTTGAGGACAAAAAAGGGTTGAACTCCGTCGTCCACCCTTTTCTCTGAAAAGCCACGCCTCGCATCCTGCCGGATTGCTGCTCATGAAAACCAGAGCAACGGCCGAAACACCCAGCGAGCACATCGGTTCGCGCACACGTTGCGACGTGTTGTGCGTCCGGCCAATCGGGTGATCCGATAGCCGCAATTTCGACCAAAAGACCTGTTGGGTCCCGACCGCATGTCGTCGGCCAACGCCGATACAGCGACGCTGAAGGGCGTGCCGGTTTCCGGCGACTGCAAACTTGACTATGAGACGCACCATCCACAGATCACCGGGACCATCTTCGTCGGCGGCATTTGGCGAACGCGATCAGCCGACCAACCATGCTTTCGACGCGGAGTTGCTACAGGACGACATGACAAAAGCAATAGACCGCCGCGTTGTGGTGCATTTTCCCGGCTTCGAGCCAATGGCCGCTCAGGCACACTACGGCCGCTTCAAGCGATCCGTCCAATTTTCGGCAAAGGTCTGGGAATACGCGGCAAACGTATCTCCGCTCGCCGACGAAGGCATCAGTCCAAATTTCACCGTCTCGAGCGACGTCGGGGGCTGGAATACGTCCACGACCGTACACCTGTGCGATCACAACGGATTGCTCGAAAAGCTGACTGAAAAACCGATCCTGCACCGTATTCTAGCGGGCTTTTTCAGTGCCGCCCAGGTCGTGTTTTATGGCGCGGCGGCCGGCTACTTCCGGCACGCATGGCGGTTCGGGCTGTTCTTCGTGTTTCCATACCTGTTGATGGGCTTCGTGCTCGGAGCCTGCCTTTTCGTGGCGGCGACCCCTTTCTGGCTGGATTTGCGGCCCTGGCACTATGTCTGGAGCATTCCGCTCGCCTGGATTTGTTTTCAATACGTGCTTTTTCCGCTTTCGGAGCGGTTTCTCACCCTCCATCTTTTTGCCGACTGGCAATTGGCGGTGTCAGCCGCCCGTCTTGACGATCCCGACCTGGCCAAATGGCTGGAGCAATGCGCCGCACGGCTTGCCAAAGCGCTCGACGAGCCCGCCGACGAGTATGTCATCAGCTCCCACAGCATGGGCTCGACGCTCGCAGCCCATGTGTTCGGGATGGTGCTGGAAAACAATCCTGCGGCATTGGCTGGAAAAAAGGTCGTCTTCCTCACCCTCGGAGGGGCGATCCTGCAATGCGCTCTTCTCAGGCCGGCGGTCAAATTGCGCGAAAGAGTGGGGGCGATAGCGCGCATGCCCGAAGTGTCCTTCGTGGAAGTGCACTGCCTGACCGACGTGATCCATTTCTACAAATGCCCGGTCGTCTCCCTGTGCGGGCACCCGGATGCCCCCCAGGCGGAGCAAATGTATATCCGGGTGAAGAAACTGCTCGAACCCGAGCGCTACAAGCGAATCAAGCGCGATTTTCTCCGCGTCCATCGCCAATACGTGCTTCACGGCGACAAGCGCGGCGCCTTTGACTTCAGCCTTCTAACCGTCAGTCCATTTCCGGCGCACCGAACGGATGATTTTTCGAAGAGAGACGTCAAGACGCTGGGCCGGGGTTGACGGCATTCCAGCGCCGGACCGGGCCAGAGGGGATGACGATGCGAGAGCGGCAAGGCGCCGGCTGATGACGATCGATCCTGTTAAAGGATGAAATCAGTACTTGTCACGTCAATCTTGGGATCCAGGCAGATGGTGAAATCAATTGCTCCATCACCATTCACGTCTCCGTAGATGAAAGTGTGGCTGCTTTTAAAATAGCGCAACTCGCCAGCCGTTTTACTGAACGGATCTGTTCCGATGAAGGTGAATGCCTCGTTGCCCTCGGTCGCAGCAACAGCATCGATACGGGACAGATCGATCTTGTCTCCTTCGACACGGGAGAAATCGTAGATCCTATCGCGTGCGTTGAGAATGCTGTCTGAGACTTTCTGAAATATAAAGCTATCCGCCCCGGTACCCCCGTATAGCTTGTCCGCACCTGCCCCTCCGATGAGCTTGTCATCGCCGGCCTTGCCGTCCAGTCTGTTGCTCCCGATATTGCCGGTAAGTAGATTGTTTAGTGCATTCCCGGACCCGCTTATATTGCCGGTGCCAAGTTGCAGCATGTTTTCGACATTGACGGACAACGTGTAGGAAACGCTGGAAACGATCCTGTCGATGCCCTCGCCGCTGGCTTCGATCAGCTTGTATTTAGCATTGTCGATGAACAGCGTGTCGTTGCCGGCGTCGCCATAGATCAGGCCTTTGATGAAGCCGCCGCGATTGTCGAGCGTATCGTTGCCGGCGCCGAGGGAAACATCGCCGATCAGCCTGCCACCATTGATGACGATCTCGCGTCCGGCGCCCAATGTCAGGGACTCGAATCCGCCGAAGCTGCCGATGATGCCGTGATTGGTAATCCTGATCGTGTCGGTCGCGTCGGAATCCGAGCCCAAGCCAAACTCGGTTCCGTAGATACTGCCCGTGGCGCCGTTGACGATCTGGGCATTGTCGGTGCGATCCAGAAACAGGCCGACCGCGCCGCGCAAAAGGCCGTTGTTGCGGATATCGAGGTTGCTGGCCATGGTGGCGAACAGGCCCACGCCCTCGCCTGTAATGGTGCCGTCGTTGACGAGATGGGAATCGTCTCCGCCCATGGCGATGGCAACGAGACCGCTGACAGTACCCGTCGTGCCGACATTGATACGGGTATTCTGTCCGCCCGAAATCATGCCAGCCTCGTAGCCGATCACGGTGCCGTCAATGTTGAACGTGTTGTCTCTGACCGGTTTGTCGAGCAAATAGTTCTCTGCAATGGCGGCGGTGAGATCGACGTCGGTCGCCACACGCAGAACCAACGCGCCCTGCTGGACGTTGTAGGTGTCGCCGCTGGTATCGACCATGATGGTGTCGGTGATGATGCCGGCGTAATTTTTGGTGGCCATGGATCGATCTCTCTTGATTTCGCGCCCGCAGCGCATGTCGGTTTGGGTGTCCGTGCGAGGCAATTGCCGCCCGGTAAAATCTAATGGTCAAGAATGCGCCGCCTTCATAGGCGGTCTATGCTCCCGTTCGCGCGCGTTCCTGGATCGGCGTTGCCAGAGGTGCAATCGGCATTGCCTGAATCCGGGTGAGAGAACCCACGATCTGGCGCTTCATGTCCGGTTCGGGATGGTAAATTACCGGGAGAAGTTGTTTCGCGGGTCAACAGGTAGAGTGCCGTCGGAAATTCTCATTTCGCGCGAAGCATGTCAAATGTCGCCCTGGGATTGCACAGACGAATTCGCCGAGCCTCGTAGCCAAGACCCCCATGCTGGGGCGGGCAAGAGGCTCCAGCGCGCCCAATAGGGGCGTGTCAAAAATCCACCGGCCGCAAAGCCTGGGGAAACAATACTTTTGCAAAGGAAATGGTGCGGCTTAGGCTCAGGCCCTATTGAATTACTTTCAGCGTCTTCCTCTCTTTGATTCACTGGGATCGAATGGCGACGCCTTGATGAGTGAGCCGATGCTTTGTCGGAGGTGCAGATGCGCCGGATAGAGCGCTATTTCCCGCTGTCGCACGGGGTGCCACGTGTCGATGACCGGTTGATTTTGAGTGGCATTGTCTTTGTCTTGCGCAATGGGTTGCGGTGGCGTGACGCGCCCAGGGAATACGGGCCACACAAGACCATCTATAATCGCTTCATCCGCTGGAGCAGACTCGGCGTGTTCAACCGGTTGGCCGTGCCCTCGGAGCCTACACCTTCCCAGCCCCTGCCGAAGGTCTTGACACCGCGTGGCAGCGGTGCAAATTCTCTCGCATGGGGCAGCGATCGCCCCACGAGGCCACGGCCGAAGAATCGCGTCCTTTAAACCCGAGAAACCGGAGGGACGCGCTATGCCGTCATTTCTTGAGATCACATCCGACAAGCTGAACCGCATCGTCGGCACGCCGAACGCGCCGATGATTATCGACGTCCGCAACGACGAGGATTTTGCCGCCGACCCCCGCCTCATACCGGGATCGGTGCGGCGCGATTACCGCAATGTGACGGAATGGGCGGAAGGGCTAGACGGCCCCTGCGTTGTCCTCTGCCAAAAGGGACAGAAGCTTGGCCACGGTGTCGCCGCCCATCTTCGTGCCGTTGGCAAGGCTGCTGAGGTTCTTGAGGGGGGCTTCGAGGCATGGCGTGCGTCGAAGGTTGCACTTGTCCCCGAGGAAAAGCTGCCGCCCCGCGACAGCCACGGGCGGACAGTTTGGGTCACGCGCTCCCGGCCGAAAATCGACCGTATTGCTTGTCCGTGGCTGATCAGGCGCTTCGTCGATCCGTCTGCGGTCTTCCTGTTTGTGCCGGCCGCGGAAGTTGCGGCCGTCGCCGATCGATTCAACGCCGCGCCCTTCGACATCGAGGATATATTCTGGAGCCACCGCGGGGAGCTTTGCACCTTCGACGTCATGGTCGAGGAGTTCGGTCTCGGGACCGAGCCGATGCTCCGCCTCGCGACGATTGTCCGGGGAGCCGATACGTCCAGACCCGAACTTGCTCTTGAAGTGCCGGGGCTACTGGCGGCATCGCTCGGACTGTCGCGCATGTTCAACGATGATCTTGAACAACTCAATGCGGGCATGACAGTCTACGATGCCTTCTACAGATGGTGCCGTGACGCGACCGAGGAAACCCACAACTGGCCCAACCCGAGGAAGGCATAAGACCATGACCGACCTCGCGAAGACAAACGCACGCGTCGACGCTGCGCCCAGCACCGATGTCGTCCCGCTATCTGAAGCCGTGAAGGTATGGGCGCGCGTGGCGGCCCTTAGCTTTGGAGGCCCCGCAGGCCAGATCGCCGTGATGCACCGCATCGTCGTGGACGAGAAACGCTGGGTGGGTGAGCACCGCTTTCTCCACGCGCTCAACTACTGCATACTCCTGCCGGGGCCGGAGGCCCACCAACTCGCCATCTATATCGGCTGGCTCCTGAACAAGACCAAGGGCGGAATGATCGCGGGCCTGCTATTCGTCCTGCCGGGTTTCCTCTCCATTCTGGCGCTTAGCTACATCTATGTGATTTTCGGCGACGCCACCGCGATTGAGGGGATGTTCTTCGGCCTGAAATGCGCGGTCCTCGCCGTCGTCATCCAAGCGGTTTTCCGGATCGGCAGTAGGGCGCTCAAGAACAACGTGATGGTCGCGATAGCGGCGGCCGCCTTCGTGGCTATCTTTTTCCTCCATGTGCCGTTTCCCTTGATCATCATCGTCGCCGGTCTTATAGGCTACTTCGGAGGTCGGGCGGGACTTGCCGCGTTCAGAGCTGGCGGAGGGCACAAGTTCGGATCGGGCAATATACTCGAAGACAGGGAATCCGTTCTCGGCGAAGGTATCCCGCCGCACGCCAAGCCCAACCTCGCTTGGTCGCTCAAGACCTCCGGCGCACTGGCGGCACTCTGGCTGGTTCCCGTGGTGGCGCTGGTCCTCGGGCTCGGCTGGGACAATGTGTTTTCGAAGATCGGGTTGTTCTTTAGCCAGATGGCGGTTGTGACCTTCGGCGGAGCCTATGCCGTCCTCGCCTACGTTGCCCAAGCTGCGGTAGAAAACTACGGCTGGCTTCGTCCGGGAGAAATGCTCGATGGCCTTGGCATGGCGGAGACGACCCCCGGTCCCCTGATCATGGTCACCCAGTTCGTCGGCTTTCTGGCTGGCTACCGCGATCCGGGAACATTGTCTCCGCTGGCCGCGGCGACACTCGGAGCGATCCTGACGACTTGGGTGACGTTCCTGCCGAGTTTCCTCTGGATATTCGCCGGCGCGCCCTTCATAGAGAAGATGCGCAGCAACGCCGCGCTCAGTGGCGCGATGTCGGCGATCACCGCCGCCGTCGTCGGGGTGATTCTCAACCTCGCTGTTTGGTTCGGGCTTCACGTGCTGTTCGCCGAGGTCCGGCCTACAGTCCTTGGCCCGCTCACCCTCGACATACCCGTTTTCGGGTCGCTCTTGTTACCGTCGCTGACACTGACCTTGCTGGCGGTATTCGCCATCTTCCGCCTCAAGCTGTCGGTTATCGTCACACTGGCGATCTCGGCGGCAGCGGGGATTGGTTGGCGCTTGATGTTGTAGGGCAAGGTTTGCTTGGGGCCAAAGGCGGCTCCAGTCAGCGCAATGGCTTGGGCTTGACCGTCACAGCGCGGTACACCCTGCCGTGACGTAACTGGCGATGTGCATGACCCGTAACGTCCGGGTTGACCCCCGCTATTTGTGACGCATTAGCCTCAGCTTTTGACCCTCAGGTGACATAAGGTGAGGCGGCGCGGACCAGGTCCACAGCAAAGCCGCTTTGGTCGAATTGATTAGGTGTGGGTTTGTGGGGGGCTGAGCTTTGGCTGGGGCTGTTTCGGCTAACCCGCATTCGCCTGCTGGCGGGCCTGTACGGGCGATTGTGCGCCCTTGCCGGCCCGCCCCGTGCCGAAGCGATTCACACCCGGCGTCGAGGGCTGGCAGTAGAAGACCAGCAGGACCAGTACGCCGAGCGGGATGATGCCGATCAGCACCCACCAGCCTGTCCGGTCGAGGTCATGCAGGCGGCGAACAGCGACGGCCAACGCCGGAATGTAGTGTGGAATGATCCACAGCGCAGTGACGAAGGGCGTGCCACTTTGTCCGTTTCCGAGCGCCGCGTCGAGGATCAGGGCGACGATGCCGCCGACGATCAGACGAGCGTGAACATCCAGAACTCGGTGCGGCTTGCCCGTCCCTTGAAGTCGAAGTAGCGGCGCATTGCTTCAACGTAGGCGTTCATTTGGTTTTGCCTTCTGTTCGTGCTTGAGTTGAATAATGGGAGGCTATAAATCCGTCGATTGTCAAGCCTCCCATGTGGCTCATGTCCTCGGCATGGACACGCACAGCACCATCGGTTGGAGCCTCCGCCGCCTTCGAGTGGCAAAGGGCCTTTCGCAGGAAAGGCTGGCGCTGGAATCTGGTATCGATCGCGCCTATGTCGGGCGGGTCGAGCGTGGCTCGGAAAACGTGACCGTCTCGACCTTGGAGGCTTTTGCCACTGTGCTCGGCGTGCGGGTCTCAGCCCGGTTCCGTGATGTCGATCCAAGCGAGCCTGAGCCGGCACCGCTGAAGGCCGGCAGGAAACCCAAGGCCCTGAACTGAAGAAGCCCGCCGAGGGGCGGGCTTGCGGGGTGCGGTGATGATCACGAGGGCCGGCATCAATATTCGTCCGCCCGCATGATCGTCATCACGCGCATGGTGAAGGCCGGGTCCGTGGGATCAGGCGAGGCATGGCGAAGATCGAGGTCGTAATAGTCGATCTTCCAGAAGTACCGCACGCCCTTGAAGGCCAGCGCCCCGAAGTCATGTTCGCCATAGGGGTCGTCTTCAGGGTCAAAGCTGTCGAAGTCCCGAACCGCCTGAAACAGGGTGCGCCAGTCGGCCGGGTCGAGCAGCATCACCCCGCGCGTCGGGACGACATGGCCGTCAGCGAAGGTGCGGCGGAAGCTGTCGTTGAGGCGGCGCAGGGTGTCGGCGCGGTTAAGCCTGTCCCGGCCGGTCTCCAGCGCATCGGTGATGAGATCGGCAAAGCGCATGGTCGCCAGCCTCAAGCGAACTGGTGCCGGGGATGCAGCAGGGCGATGTCCGTGACCGGCCGCACAAAGTCGGGGAGGTCAGGCCATTGATACCAGCGCAGCTTGACTCCTCCGGAAGCCCCTCGACCACATCGGCCTCATACCAGCCGTCGCCCTCCCCATCGGAAGCGAGCACGAGGCCGCCGACCTTGATCTTGGACCAGTCTTCCGGCTTGTCGCGCTGCACGGTCACCGCGCCTGTCCCTGTCGCCTCAGCACCGGCAACGGCAGAGCCTTTTCCGCCGCTTGCCTGCAACGGCTGTCGTGCCCGGTCGCGCTCGCTCTCCGGCAGGTGGGCCATCAGCTCATCGTAGAACGGCGTCTTGACGAAGGGCATGAACGCCTTGCCGCTCGGGAATATCTTGCCCTGCGGCAACTGCCCGGCCAGCGAGCGAACTGCATCGACGTCCACCGGCAGGCTGAGCATGCCCATGGCTTCGGCGGCGGAGACAGCCGCCTCTGAAGTCCCTTGCGGGAACCACGCCCCATGCGCCTTGCCCCGATCGTCCAGCCCGAACAGCACCAACGCGGCCGGTGGCGCCTCCTGCAGCGGTTTCGGCTTGGCGATGGCCGGCACCGGCAGGGGTAGCAGCGCCTGCCCTTTGGGCGGGTGGCCGAGGATGGACAGGCGGGGCAGCGAAACGGCCGGGTTTGACGGCGAGGGATATGCGGCAGTGTGCATATGGGGTGCGCCTGAAACGAAAAAGCGCGCGCCCGTAGGACGTTCTCTGTGAAAAGTTATCGTGCCGCCGACGGCAATTTGCCCTTGAGAACCAGATTGCAGGCCGCGTACGAACGTACCCGGCTGCTCCCGCTGCGCTGATTGCTATTTGATTTCTAGCACTTAGCGCGCTTGCCGAGGAACTTAGCTAGGTGATTGAAAAGAATGGTGCCGCTTAGCAGACTCGAACTGCTGACCCCGTCATTACGAATGACGTGCTCTACCAACTGAGCTAAAGCGGCCTTCTATCGATCCCGAAGCGTGTCGGGACCGGAATTGGTGCGCTGATAACCGCAATGGGAAGAGATTTCAAGCGGGGAGTTTCAACTTCCGCATTTTTCCCTGTGCGATTTTCCGTTGCGCCGCGGTCAGGCGGCGCAAATGCGGTGTTTTGCGGCGATGTATTCGCGTTCCAGCCGGGCGACGAGATTTTCGACGGGGGCTATTTCCTTGATGGCGCCGATGCCCTGGCCGCAGCCCCAGATGTCTTTCCAGGCTTTGGCGCCGGTCGTTGCCGCTTCGAAGTCCATCTTCGTCGGGTCGGCTTCCGGCAGATGATCCGGGTCCATGCCAGCGGCAGTGATGGAGGGCTTCAGGTAGTTGCCGTGGATGCCCGTGAAGTAGTTGGAATAGACGACGTCGGCGGCGGCGCTATCGACGATCATCTGCTTGTAGGCGTCGCTTGCGCGCGCCTCCGTCGTGGCGATGAAGGGGGAGCCGATATAGGCCATGTCGGCGCCCATCGCCTGGGCGGCGAGGACAGCGCCACCGTTCGCGATCGCACCGGAGAGGAGGAGGGGGCCGTCGAACCATTCGCGGATTTCCTGGATCAGCGCGAAGGGCGAGAGCGGGCCGGCATGGCCACCGGCGCCGGCCGCAACCGCGATCAGGCCGTCCGCGCCCTTGCGGATCGCCGAATTGGCATGCCGGTTGTTGATCACGTCGTGCAGCACGATGCCGCCATAGGAGTGGATCGCGGCGTTGACCTCCGGCACGGCGCCGAGCGAGGAGATCACCACGGGCACCTTGTACTTCACGCACATCATCAGGTCGTGCTCCAGCCGCTTGTTGGAGCGGTGGACGATCTGGTTGACGGCGAAGGGGGCGGCGGGGCGGTCGGGGTTTTGTGCGTCGTGCGCGGCGAGGCCTTCGGTGATTTCCGCCAACCACTCGTCGAGTTGCGATTCCGGTCGCGCATTCAGCGCCGGGAAGGCGCCGATGACGCCGGCCTTGCATTGTGCGAGGGTCAATGCGGGATGCGAGACGATGAAGAGCGGCGCGCCGACGACGGGCAGGCGCAGCTTGTCCTTGAGGATCGCGGGCAGGGCCATGGTGGAAGTCCAGTCCAGTTTTGACGTTTACGAAAACGTCAAAACCATAGCAGCGGGATTTCTCTCTGAAAAGGGGTGTGCGGCGAAGGGAGGAGTATGCGGCTGCGAGGCGGGTGTTTGCGGTCAAGATTGGAAGTCTATGGCACCAGGGAGCAGGGCCGGATTGCGCGAAGCGGAAGGTTATCGCGCGCCTGGAAATGCCGGCCGGGCCGATTTGGCGGCGCGTTTTGATGCCATGCTGCGACAAAAACCTGTCGCTGCCCCCAAAATCCGGTCTGGCGCTTTCCCTGTGGAGCACGGAATCCATCGCCCTCCCAAACGCTTATCCCCGGCGGTGCTGAGGCAGTTTCGGCCGGAAGACTTGCGCAAAGCCCCGGCAAACGTTACGCAAAAGCTAACAAAGGCCGGAAAGTAGGGCTCTTTCTACAGATGTATCGTGACCGCTACGTTAGGCGGCTCCCGCAGAAGGGTTAGATGTGAGCGGACTGGAAACGGCAATCAGAAACGCGCTGGCGCGCTCCGAACGCGCCAATGCCGAAGTTCGGGCGCGAATCTACCAGTCGGCGCGCAATGCGCTGGAGGCCGGCCTGCGCAAGCAGGAGATAAACGATCCAGAGACGATCGCCACGCAGCGCCACCGGCTGGAAGCGACGATCCACGAAATCGAGGTGGAAGAACGAGCGCAGCTGGCGACAGTGCCCGCGCATGATGTCCACCGTGTGGAACCTGTCGTGGAGGCGCGGCCGGAACCGGTGTTGCGTGCCGAGCGCGAGGTGCGTCCCGAACCGAAGATTGACGCCGAGCCGCGTGTCGATACGCGTCAGCCGGCAGCGGCAGGCGATTTCGGCGCCATTCGCCCCGAGCGCGCGGACGGCTTTGCCAAAAGCAGCAAGGCAACAACATCTACCGGCAGCGCTGCAACGAACGAAGCTTCGGATTTCCGCCCGGAGCGTGTCGCCAAGGCGCGCAAGCGGCGTGGCCGGGTTTTCTCCTTCCTGCTCGTTGTGGCGACGCTGATTGCGGCCTTCGGCGCGCTTGCCTGGTGGATGCAGACGAGCGGGCTTCTCGACGACCTGCAGAATGGCGCGGATGGCTCGACACCACCGGCGACCGTTTCCGGGGAGGATTTTTCCGGCGAAGATCCGCTCAAGAAGGCGCTCGATACGCAGAGCCGCTTCTCTTCCGACTGGCGCGCCGTCTTTTCGCCGGCCGAGACCGCCAAGCTTTCCGCAGGCGCGGCCGGTCGTTTTGAAGCCGTGAGCACGAATGACGGTCCGGCGGTGCGCGTCACCTCCACCAATCCCGAGCGCGACGGTTCGGTGCTGATCGAGGTGTCTCCCGACGTCCTGGGCGAAATGGGCGGGAAGACCTCGACGGTCGCGCTCACGCTGCAATCGGTCAACGGCAAGCCGATCCAGGTTTCGGTCGAGTGCGACTTCGCGACGATGGGCAACTGCGGCCGCCATCGCTTCACGGTGTCGGAGCGCACAGATATCCTGTTCCAGGTGGAATTCGACCGCTCGCTCTCGCCGAGCGGCGCTGGGCATCTGGTGCTGAACAGCGACATGACCGGCGGGGATGCGAGCGTAAATCTCTATGCTGTCCGCATCCTGCCGGGTGAATAAGCTTCGTTTCTATTTAAGGAAGCCCGGGCCGGAGCCGACGATCTTGTCGTCGATCTCGCCGATTGCCTTCTCGTCCTTGCCCTCGTAGTCGAGCGTCGTCAGGATGTGGCGGATCAGGTTGATGCGGGCGCGGCGCTTGTCGTTGGCGTGGATCACGGTCCACGGAGCCCGGTCCGTATGGGTCGCCTTCAGCATGCGATCACGCTTTTCCGTGTAGTCATCCCACTTGTTGAGCGCGGCGATATCCATCGACGAGAGCTTCCAGACCTTCAAGGGATCGTGCCGGCGATCGTGGAAGCGCTTGAGCTGCATCTCGCGGCCGATACTCAGCCAGAACTTGAAGAAATGGATGCCTTCGGAGGCGATCATCTTTTCGATGCGCGGCGTCTCCTTCAGGAATTTCTCGGACTGCTCCGGCGTGCAGAAGCCCATGATCGGCTCGACGCCGGCGCGGTTGTACCAGGAGCGGTCGAACAGCACGAATTCGCCGGATGTCGGGAAGGTCGCGACATAGCGCTGGAAATACCATTGGCCACGCTCCGTCTCGGTCGGCTTGGTCAGCGCGACGACGCGGGCGGAACGCGGGTTCATGTTGGACATGGTGGCGTGGATGGCACCGCCCTTGCCGGCGGCGTCGCGTCCCTCGTAGATCGCCATGATGCGCTTGCCGGTCTTCTGCTGCCAGAACTGCACCTTGACCAGCTCGACCTGCAAGGCTTCGAGGGTCTCCTCGTATTCGTCGCCATCGAGTTTCTTGTCATAGGGATAGTCGTCGGAGCCGAAAGCCCTCTTGTCGATCCAGTCGGGAAGCTTTGGATCGTCTATATCGAACACCCGCTTCTTGCCGTCGATATCCAGCTCCACAGCCCGGCTTTCGGCCTCTTCCGCCATCGTCCACTCCTTCAGAAACAGCTGCGGCGCATACCGCTACACTGAGAGGTGGCCACAACCGGATTGCGAATTCAAGCGCACCGTGAAAAACATGTCATGAAGCTGCGCTATCCATGGAGAATCGATGGAGGTGCGGAGGATACGATGCTTGCAAGGGAATGGGTGGCGGTGACGGATCAGCGGACGGGCCTCGGCTGGCTGACAGCACAACTGTGGGGCGAGCGCGTTCTCATAGCTTCCGCCTTTTTTGTTGGCTTCATGATGTGGCTTGCCGGGCTTCATCTCGGCTGGGTATCGTTCGCCGTCCTCCTGCTCATCATCGCGGGCCTTTTGCGCATGGAGCGCCGTGCGGCTGAGGCTGGCAGCAAAGCCATGGCCGGGCTTGCCGTACCTGTTTCCGTACAGCCGGCCGTCGAGCCGGCCCCGACCGCCGATGACCTCACGGCGATAGCAGCCGTTCTCGGCGCTCTCGACGCACCGGCGCTTCTTCTGTCGGCGCGCGAAACGGTAAAGCTCCAGAACCGTGCGGCAGAGGCTATTTTCGGCCCGATCCCGCAAGGCAGCGACCTCGCCGGCCGGATCCGCGCGCCCGGCATTCTCGACATGGTGCGCGATGCCATCGGTTCGGGCCAGCCGCGCGAGACGGAGCACGCCGAGCGCCTGCCGTCCGAGACGGTCTATGTCGTGCGCATTGCCCCGCTTGCCGGTCCAACGACGGAACCGCTTTGGCTGTTGACCTTCCGGGACATATCCCAGGCGCGCCGTATCGATCGCATGCGCTCGGATTTCATCGCCAATGCCAGCCATGAGTTGCGCACGCCGCTGGCATCGCTGCGCGGATTCATCGAGACCCTCCAGGGCCCGGCCAAGAACGATGCCAAGGCGCACGAACGTTTCTTGATCATCATGCACGAGCAGGCGACGCGGATGAGCCGCCTCGTCGATGACCTTCTCTCGCTCTCGCGCCTCGAACTGCGCTCGAACCTCACGCCGGACCAGACCGTCGACCTCGTGCCGCTGCTCGGCCATGTGCGGGATAGCCTGCAGCCGCTGGCATCGGATCTCGGTGTAGAAATCAAGCTCGACCTGCCCAAACATCCCGTCCCCGTTCCGGGCGACCGTGACGAACTGGTCGAGGTTTTCGAAAATCTCATCGAAAACGCCTGCAAATACGGCCAGGAGGGCAAGCGGGTGGACGTCGTGCTCTCCGGTGGCGGCGATACGCCCGTCGAATTCAGCGTCACGGATTACGGTCCCGGCATCCCGCCGGAACATGTCCCGCGGATAACCGAACGTTTCTACCGGGTTAACGTGGAAGCGAGCCGGTCCAAGAAGGGCACAGGCCTCGGTCTTGCCATCGTCAAGCACATCCTGACCCGTCACCGGGCGCGCCTTGTGGTGAAGTCCGAAGTGGGCAAGGGAACGGTGTTTACCGTCAAGTTCTGACATGAAAAGTCGTACTACTTCGGCGTAAATTAAAATTACCTATTAATTTCAGATGCTTGGCGTGTCACAAATGTTTCGTCAAACTGACATAAAAGAGAGGGCGATCGGGGGTTAGAGAAGAGCCGCCGGTCAACGGCAGAGAGCGCAGAACAGCGCTTCCCACATATGTCCTCTTCGGGAGAACCCAGATGAAATCTCTTAAGCTCACTGTTGCGGCGCTTGTTGCCTCCGCCGCTTTCGCAGGCGTTGCCATTGCGCGCGACCAGGTCCAGATCGCAGGCTCCTCCACCGTTCTTCCCTACGCCAAGATCGTCGCTGAGACGTTCGGCGAGACCTTCCCCGACTTCAAGACCCCGATCGTCGAGTCCGGCGGTTCTTCGGGCGGCCTGAAGGAATTCTGCAAGGGCGTCGGCCCGGAAACCATCGACATCGCCAACTCCTCGCGTCCGATCAAGGACAGCGAAGTTGAAGCCTGCAAGGCTGCCGGCGTAACGGAAATCCAGGAAGTCAAGATCGGTTACGACGGCATCGTCTTCGCAACCGACGCCGGCAATGCCGACCTGAAGCTCGAGCCGAAGGACCTTTACCTCGCGCTCGCCGCCGAAGTCGTCGTTGACGGCAAGCTCGTCGCCAACCCCTACAAGAAGTGGTCGGAAGTCAACAAGGACCTGCCGGACGCTGAAATCGCCGCCTACATCCCGGGCGAAAAGCACGGCACGCGCGAAGTCTTCGAAGAGAAGATCCTCGCTCACGGCTGCAAGGACTCGGGCGCTCAGGACGTCATCAAGGCTGCTATCGCCGACGCCAAGGAGCAGCTCTCCAAGTGCGTAGCCGTTCGTAAGGACGGTCTGGCTATCGACATCGACGGCGACTACACCGAAACGCTCGCCCGCATCGCTGCCAACAAGTCCGGCGTCGGCGTGTTCGGCCTCTCCTTCTACGAAAACAACGCCGACAAGCTGAAGGTCGCCACCGTCAACGGTATCGTTCCGTCGACCGAAACGATCGCTTCCGGCGAATACCCGGTTTCCCGCCCGCTGTTCTTCTACGTCAAGAAGGCACATCTCGGCGTCATCCCGGGCCTGAAGGAATATGTCGAGTTCTTCACTAGCGACGACATGGTTGGCCCGGACTCCCCGCTGGCTGAATACGGCCTCGTCGCGGCTCCGGATGCAGAGCGCGAAGAAATTCGCAAGACCTTCGCTGACGGCAAGATCATGTAATTGACTTTGGCCGGCGCGGCATTTCTCACGAGATGCCGCGCCGGCCGCTTCCTTTCGGCTGGTTCTCGCCCGCGTCATGTTTTTCGACCGGGAATGGGCGCCTTGTCGAACGGTCGAGGCGAGCGATTTTACGCCCGCAGCAATGCCAGCAACGTGCGGAATGCGGTTTTGCGTCCGGCATTGCGACAAACAAATTGACACCGCGGATGATCTCGCCGGGAGAATTTCCTAAATGAGTATTTCCCTTCTTCTGCTCATCATCGCCGTCATCGGCGTGGCGGGCTATTTGGTCGGCAGCTGGCGCGCCAACGCGCTCTCCGGCGGCAAACTTTCCAACCTGCATTCCCGGCCGGGTTACTATGGCTCCTTCGTTGCCATCTGGGCCATGCTGCCGGCGATCGCCGTGCTCCTCGTCTGGATCATCGCGAGCCCCTTTTACATCAGCTCGACCGTGCGCGCCGGCTTTCCCGATGAGGTGAAGGCCGAACCGCAGGCGACGCAGAACCTCAACTACAACATGATCGGCGCCATCGCCCGCGGCCTGCGGCTGCTTTCTGCTGAAGAGCGGGCTGGGGTGTTTGCCGATGGAACCACCGCACGCACAGTGCTGGCCGGCAAGGGTGTGCCGCTCGCCGCCGATCCGGCGCCCTACATGCTGACCTCTGCGGACGATTTCAACCGCATGTCGAGTGCAAGCAGCACCATGCTGTCGATCCTCGTCATCGTCACGGCGCTCGGCGGGGCCGTCTTCGCCTATCGGTCGATCGCGCCGAAGTTCCGGGCGCGCAACCGCGTCGAAGGGGTGATGCTTGTCGGTCTTATCGGCGCTTCCTCGATCGCCATTCTGACGACGATCGGTATCGTTGCTTCCATGGCGACGGAAGCCATTCACTTCTTCAACATGGTGCCTGCCTGGGAATTCTTCTTCGGCACGACCTGGGATCCGCGCTTTGCGGCTGCGGGTGCGACGGACTCGTCCGGCCAGTTCGGCCTGATCCCGCTCCTCGCCGGCACGCTCTATATCGGCTTCGTCGCCATGCTGGTTGCTGTGCCCGTTGGCCTCTTCGCGGCGATCTACATGTCCGAATATTCCTCACGCACCGTCCGCTCGATCGCCAAGCCGCTGCTCGAAGTGCTCGCCGGTATCCCGACCATCGTCTACGGCTTCTTTGCCCTGATCACGGTCGGCCCGTTCCTGCGCGATATTTCCGCCCAGCTGAACGGCCTCGTCACCGGCAACTATTCGAACTTCATCCAGGCGCAGAGCGTTCTGACGGCCGGCATCGTGATGGGCATCATGCTGATCCCCTATGTCTCCTCGCTGTCGGACGACATCATCACCGCCGTGCCCCGCGCCTTGCGTGACGGTTCGCTCGGCCTCGGCGCCACCCGCTCGGAAACGATCAAGCGCGTCATCCTGCCTGCGGCACTGCCGGGCATCGTCGGCGCACTGCTGATGACTGCATCGCGCGCTGTCGGCGAAACCATGATCGTGGTGCTGGCCGCCGGTGTTGCCGCCCGCATGCAGATCAACCCGTTCGAGCCGATGACGACGGTGACGGTCAAGATCGTCAACCAGCTGACGGGCGACCTCGAATTCACCTCGCCTCAGACGCTGGTGGCCTTCGCGCTCGGCATCACGCTCTTCGTCATCACACTTTGCCTTAACATCTACGCCCTCTATATCGTGCGCAAATACCGGGAGCAGTACGAATGAGCCAGGTCTCAACGAGCCCCTCGATGGCCGCCCTTGGCAGTGTCGCCAAACCCGAACGCCGCGATATCGGCCTGCGTGGTCGCTACGCCGCCGAACGCCGCTTCCGCCTCTACGGCATGGCCGCAATCAGCTTCGGCCTGCTGTTCCTGTTCCTCCTGCTGTTTTCGGTCGTCTCCAAGGGCTACACCGCATTCCAGCAGTCGATGATCACCATTCCGGTCGAATTCTCGGAACAGATCATCGACAAGAACAATGAGCGCGCCACCAATCCGCAGAAGCTGGTCTCGGCCAACTATCCGGTCGTTGCCCGCAATGCGCTCGCCAAGGTGCTCGGCGTCAGCGAAGACGACCGCGCTGGCCTCAAGGCGGTTAACGGCATGATTTCGGATAGCGTCCGCGTTCAGCTGCGTGACCTCATCACGGCCAATCCGGCGCTCATCGGCACCACGCAGACGGTGACGTTCCTCGCGCACGGCGATCTCGACTCGGCCTTCAAAGGGCAGATCGATCTCTCCGTCGCGGAGAGCAACCGCAAGATCTCCGACAAGCAGCTCGGCTGGATGAACCAGCTTGCTGAAAGCGGCGTGCTCGCCAAGCACTTCAACACCGGCATCTTCGTCAACGGCGCATCGAGCCGTCCGGAAGCCGCCGGCGTCGGCGTCGCGGCCGTCGGCTCGCTCTACATGATGCTGATCGTGCTCGCGCTGTCGCTGCCGATCGGTGTCGCCGCCTCGATCTATCTCGAGGAGTTCGCCCCGAAGAACCGCTTCACCGACCTTATCGAGGTGAACATCAACAACCTCGCCGCGGTGCCGTCGATCGTCTACGGTCTGCTCGGTCTCGCCGTCTTCGTCAACTTCGCGGGCTTCCCGCGCTCGGCAGCCCTCGTCGGCGGCCTGGTGCTGACCCTGATGACGCTGCCGACGATCATCATCGCGACCCGCGCGGCCCTGAAAGCCGTGCCGCCGTCGATCCGCGCTGCGGCGCTGGGCCTCGGCGCCTCGAAGATGCAGACCGTGTTCCACCACGTCCTGCCGCTCGCCATGCCGGGCATCCTGACCGGCACGATCATCGGCCTCGCCCACGCGCTCGGCGAAACCGCACCGCTGCTGCTTATCGGCATGGTGGCCTTCGTCGCGGATATTCCGTCCACGCCGATGGATCCCGCAACGGCCCTTCCGGTGCAGATCTACATGTGGGCGAACGAGGCTGAGCGCGCCTTCGTTGAGCGTACATCGGGAGCGATCATCATCCTCCTCATCTTCCTCATCCTCATGAATGTGGGTGCAATCCTGTTGCGCCGCCGTTTTGAACGGCGCTGGTAGAAGGTTATAGACAGATGAACATCATGTCAGAAGCAGCAGTCGAGAAAGCGCTGGACAAGAAAATGAACGACATTTCCTACAAGATGATCGGCAAGGACGTTTCGGTCTATTACAGCGACAAGCGCGCCCTATACGACGTCAACCTGAACGTTCGTGAAAACACAGTGACTGCGCTCATCGGCCCGTCGGGCTGTGGCAAGTCGACGTTCCTGCGCACGCTGAACCGCATGAACGACACGATCGAAGGCTGCCGCGTCACCGGCCGCATCACGCTTGATACGGACGACATCTACGACCCGAACATCGACGTCGTGGAACTGCGCGCCCGCGTCGGCATGGTGTTCCAGAAGCCGAACCCCTTCCCGAAGTCGATCTACGAAAATGTCGCCTACGGCCCGCGCATCCACGGCCTCGCCAAGACGAAGCCGGACATGGATGCCATCGTCGAAAAGAGCCTGCAGAAGGCCGGCCTGTGGAACGAGGTGAAGGATCGCCTGCAGGAGGGCGGAACCGGCCTCTCCGGCGGCCAGCAGCAGCGCCTGTGCATCGCGCGTGCCGTCGCCGTCAGCCCGGAAGTCATCCTGATGGATGAGCCGTGCTCGGCGCTCGACCCGATCGCGACCGCCAAGGTCGAGGAACTGATCCATGAGCTGCGCGCCAACTTCACGATCGTTATCGTGACGCACTCGATGCAGCAGGCGGCCCGCGTCTCGCAGCGCACCGCCATGTTCCACCTCGGCAATCTCGTCGAGGAGAACGACACCGACAAGATGTTCACCAACCCGGACGACCAGCGCACGCAGGACTACATCATGGGCCGCTTCGGCTGACGCCTCCGGCGTCGCCAAGTACCCAAGCAATTCCAGCAAAAGTGTGAAACGGTTTTGCGTTCGGAATTGCGTCAAACGAAGAACCCGAGCGCATTAAGGACAGAACCATGTCATCGACCCATATCGTCTCGATTTACGACGAAGAACTGAAATACCTCTCCCGCCGCATCTCCGAGATGGGCGGCACGGCCGAGCAGATGGTGGCGGATGCCGTCCGGGCCCTGGTTGCCACCGATGGCGCCCTGGCGCAGAAGGTCATTTCCGAGGACGTCATCCTCGACACTGCCGAGCGCCAGATCAACGAGAAGGCGATCGTCACGATCGCCAAGCGCCAGCCGATGGCGGCGGATCTGCGCGAAATCATGGGCGCCATCCGCATCGCGGCCGAACTGGAGCGCGTCGGCGACCTTGGCAAGAACACCGCCAAGCGCGTTATCGCCGTGCAGAGCTCGGGCATGCCGCGCAAGCTCACCCGTGGTCTCGAGCATCTCGCGGAACTCGCGCTGATGCAGCTGAAAGAAGTCCTCGACGTCTACGCGACCCGCTCGATCGAGAAGGCCAAGGCCATCCGCGAGCGCGACGACGAGATCGACGCGATCTACACATCGCTGTTCCGCGAACTCCTGACCTACATGATGGAAGATCCGCGCAACATCACGCCCTGCACGCATCTGCTGTTCTGCGCCAAGAACATCGAGCGCATTGGCGACCACGCGACCAACATTGCGGAAACCATCTACTATATGGCGACCGGCTCGCAGCCCGAGGGTGAGCGCCCGAAGGACGACACCACGACGTCGGTTGTCACTGCCGACGTTACCGACGCCTCCGAGTAAGGAGTTTCACCTCCATGGTGCCCAGAATTGCCGTCGTCGAAGACGAGGAAGCGCTCAGCGTCCTCCTGCGCTACAATCTCGAGGCCGAAGGTTTTGAGGTCGATACGATCCTGAACGGTGACGAGGCCGAGATGCGCCTGCAGGAGCGACTGCCGGACCTTCTCATCCTCGATTGGATGCTGCCGGGCGTTTCGGGCATCGAGCTGTGCCGGCGGCTGCGCCAGCGCCCCGAAACCGAGCGCCTGCCGATCATCATGCTGACGGCACGCGGCGAGGAGAGCGAGCGCGTACGTGGGCTCGCGACCGGCGCCGACGACTATGTCGTCAAGCCGTTCTCGACGCCGGAGCTTGTCGCCCGCGTTCGCGCCATGTTGCGCCGCGCAAAGCCCGAGGTCGTCTCGACGGTGCTGCGCTGCGGCGATATCGAACTCGACCGCGAGACGCACCGCGTGCACCGGCGCACTCGCGAAGTCCGCCTCGGCCCGACGGAGTTCCGCCTGCTGGAGTTCCTGATGACCTCGCCCGGCCGCGTCTTCTCGCGCTCGCAGCTTCTCGATGGCGTCTGGGGCCATGACATCTATGTCGACGAACGCACCGTCGACGTGCATGTCGGGCGCCTGCGCAAGGCGCTCAATTTCGCCAACATGCAGGACGTCATCCGCACGGTCCGCGGCGCCGGCTACTCGCTGGAAACCTGAGAAAAACGTTTCCTCCCAAGGACGGAAATGGGCCTTTCGGGGCCTGTTTGCGTTTTTGGGGGCCGTACGCGCCCTTCGTCAGCACAAAAGAAAGGGCCCTTCCGGGCCCTCATCGCATTCAGCTTTTCGTTTCGGCTAGCGCATCCGGCGCCGTTCAGCCGAAGGCTGGTAGGCGAGGCGCTGGTGGTAGGTGCAGTAGGGCGAGTTGTCCGGGGACTCATTGCCGCAGAAGTGGAAGTCGTCGTTCAGCGGGTCGCCGATCGGCCATTTGCAGGTGCGCTCGGTCAGCTCGGTCAGTTCCAGCTTCCGCGACATCGGCACAACCGTCTTGTTGCCGTTGGCGGGAACCGGAAGCTGCTCGATCTGCGCGTCGAAACCGGCGTCGATATCTTCCTTGGCGATGATCATGCCGGCCGGGCGCGTTGCTACGCGAGCGGGGACCGGACGGGCCGCGAAGTTCGACGGCCGCGGCGCTGCAACGACGGGGCGCTTCGGACGGGTGGCGCTTGGTGTGCCGCCGGCTTTCGCACGGCCCGGCAAATTCAGCCGGTGCACTTTGCCGATGACAGCGTTGCGGCTGACGCCGCCGAGCTGCGCAGCGATCTGGCTCGCGCTCAGGCCTTCGCTCCAGAGCTTCGTGAGTTTCTCGACCCGCTCGTCTGTCCAGTTCATCTTCTCGTCTCCGTTCGACGTTCGCAATGTGGGAATCCCTCATCGCGTTCCGGACAGGTCCGGAATTTGAACGCCCTAACTCTTTTGGTGACTAGTTCCGCCGCATGCAGTCTAGTAATTGGTCTTTAACCTAGAGTTCGGGGGACTCTGTGACAAGAGTCGCGGGAATCGGTGCGAATCGATTTCGTAGTTTTCCCCAACTTGCTGCCCTGGTGTGACTCAAGAGCGACACCTTGCGCGCGTATCGTGAATCCTCACGTTGCGGTAGGTTCAGCGGCATTTCAGACGCGCATTTCATTGACATTGCAGGGGGAAATGCCGATAGTGCAGCATGCCGCCGAAAGGCGGTTTTTGATTTTTCTGGAGCCTGGAAAAGTCAAGTCGTAAACGAGTTTTTCCGCATCTCTTTTCGGAGGATCCGCGCCATGGCCGATGCCGCGCCGCTCTATGAAACCTATATGCGTGCACCGCTCCGGTTCACGCGCGGGGAGGGCGTCTGGCTGGTCGCCGAAAATGGCGAGCGATATCTCGATTTCGCCGCCGGCGTCGCCGTCAATTCGCTGGGCCATGCGCATCCCCATCTCGTCGCCGCACTGAAGGACCAGGCCGACAAGGTCTGGCACCTGTCCAACCTCTATGAGGTTCCGGGCCAGGAAATTCTCGGTCGCCGGCTGACGGAGGCGACCTTCGCCGACAAGGTGTTTTTCACCAATTCGGGGGCGGAAGCGCTGGAATGCGCGATCAAGACGGCGCGTCGCTACCATTTCGCCAAGGGTCACCCCGGCAAGTTCCACATCATCACCTTCGACGGCGCCTTCCACGGCCGCACGATCGCGACCATCGCCGCCGGCGGGCAGGAAAAGTACATCGAGGGTTTTGGCCCCAAGGCGCCAGGCTTCCTCAAGGTTCCCTTCGGCGACATCACGGCCGTCAAGGATTCGATCACCGAGGAAACAGCGGCGATCCTGATCGAGCCTGTACAGGGCGAGGGCGGCATCCGCCCGGTGCCGAAGGAATTCATGCAGGAACTGCGCCAGCTCTGCGACGAATATGGCCTGCTGCTGATCCTCGACGAAGTGCAGTCCGGCGTCGGTCGCACCGGTCGCCTGTTCGCCTATGAATGGTCCGGTGTTGCGCCGGACATCATGGCGGTCGCCAAGGGCATCGGCGGCGGCTTCCCGCTCGGCGCCTGCCTTGCGACGAACGAAGCGGCCGCCGGCATGGTCGCCGGCACGCACGGCTCCACCTATGGCGGCAATCCGCTCGCCATGGCTGTCGGCAATGCCGTGCTCGACGTCGTGCTGGAAGACGGGTTTCTCGATCATGTCCGCGACATCGCCCTCGTCTTCCGCCAGGGCCTCGCGGCCCTCAAGGACCGTTTCCCGGAGATCATCGAGGATGTCCGCGGCGAAGGCCTGATGCTCGGCATCAAGGCAAAGATTCCGGTCGCCGACCTTCTGAAGGCCGTGCGTGCGGAAAAGCTGCTCGGCGTGCCCGCCGGTGACAATGTGCTGCGGCTGCTGCCGCCGCTTACCGTCACGGCGGAAGAGGCGCGCGAGGGGCTCGCCCGCATCGAGCGCGCAGCCGAAAAGCTGACGGCGGCCAAAGCCGCATAAGCAGGACCGAGACAGACAGGACATATCATGGCCAAGCATTTTCTCGACCTTTCCGCCGTTTCGGAAAGCGATCTCCGCGTCATCATGGACGATGCGCACACGCGAAAGGCCGCCCGCAAGGCCGGCACGGAAGCCAAGCCGCTCGCCGGCAAGATGCTCGCGATGATCTTCGAGAAACCTTCGACCCGAACCCGCGTCTCCTTCGATGTCGGCATGCGCCAGCTCGGCGGCGAGACGCTGTTCCTGTCGGGCACGGAAATGCAGCTCGGCCGCGCCGAGACGATCGGCGACACGGCCAAGGTCCTGTCGCGCTACGTCGATGCCATCATGATCCGCACGACAGACCATAACCGTCTGCTGGAGCTTGCCGAGCACGCCACCGTGCCGGTCATCAACGCGCTGACGGACCTGACGCATCCCTGCCAGATCATGGCCGACATCATGACCTTCGAGGAGCATCGCGGCTCGACGAAAGGCAAGACCTTCGCCTGGACGGGCGACGGCAACAATGTGCTGCATTCCTTCGTCGAGGGCTCGGCCCGCTTCGGCTACACGATGAGGATGGCCGTGCCGATGGGCTCCGAGCCGGATGACAAGATCCTGAACTGGGCGCGCGACAATGGCGGCAACATCCTGCTCGGCCATGATCCCGAGGCGATCATCGACGGCGTCGATCTCGTCGTCACCGACTGCTGGGTCTCGATGAACCAGGAACACCGCGCCCGCGGCCACAACATCTTCCAACCCTATCAGGTCAACAAGCAGATGATGGCGCGTGCGAACCAGGATGCGCTGTTCATGCATTGCCTGCCGGCGCATCGTGGCGAGGAGGTCACTGACGAAGTGATCGACGGCCCGCAGTCGGTGGTTTTCGATGAGGCGGAAAATCGTCTGCATGCGCAAAAATCGATCCTTGCCTGGTGCCTCGGCGCCGTCTGACGGCCGTCTTGAAAAACACGGCGACCGACACGATCTAGGGGCCATCACAGGGCGCTTGTAAGGCGCTCTCTCTGGCGCATGCCCGTCCGGTATGGAATGATCGGGTGATAGCGCTGAATCACGGTAGAATGCCGGTCGCAAGCAGCCGGGCCCATGGCCCGGTGGCTTCCCGGTGTGCAAGGAGCAGAATGATGATGGCTGACAATGCCTTGAAACTCGGTGAGCTCGGTTATTCCGGCGACGACCATATCCTGCCGTTTCAGGTGGAGGGTCTCGACGTGCGCGGCCGTGCCGTGCAGCTCGGCCCCATGCTCGATACTATTCTGGGCCGGCACAATTATCCTGCCCCCGTCGCTCGGCTGCTCGCCGAGGCGATTACACTCACCGTGCTGCTCGGCACCTCGCTGAAGTTCGAAGGCAAGCTGATCGTCCAGACGAAGGGCGACGGCCCGGTCGACCTGCTCGTTGCCGATTTCTCAGCACCGGAGAATGTGCGCGCCTATGCCCGCTTCGACCAGGCAGCCCTCGATGCCGCCATCGCCGCCGGCACGACGGAGCCGCACGAATTGCTCGGCAAGGGCATTCTGGCCTTCACGATAGATCAGGGCGTGCACACGCAACGCTACCAGGGCATCGTGCCGCTGGACGGCGAGACGCTGGAGGAGATTGCCGGCGTCTATTTCCGTCAGTCCGAACAGATTCCAACCAGGGTGCGGCTCGGCGTTGCCGAACTCTTCGATCGTGACGAGGCCGGCAAGGCGCGCCACCGCTGGCGGGCCGGCGGCATGGTCATGCAGTTCCTGCCGCAGGCACCGGAACGCATGCGCCACCCCGATTTGCCCGGCGGCGATGGCGACGATGTCGGCCACGAGATCGACGACGATGACAACTGGGCGGAAGCCAAGGCGATGGTCGAGACGATCGACGCTGACGAGCTGACGGACCCGACTGTCGGCACCGAACGGCTGCTGTTCCGCCTCTTCCACGAGCGCGGCGTGCGTGTCTACCAGCCGCAACAGGTCTTTGACCGCTGCTCCTGCTCGCGCGAGAAACTGAAGGGTGTGCTGGTCGGCTTCAGCGCCGACGATATTGCGCACACCGCGGACGACAAGGGCGACATCTCGGTCACCTGCGAGTTCTGCTCGACGACCTACCGCTTCGACGCGGCGGAAGTCCTGCCGCAGTAGGGCCCAAGCGCATCCTCAGTTGAGGGTGCGCGGTTGTCCCGGTGTATCCAGCGAGAAGGCGGGAATGGCGACGTTGAAGGCTTCGCCGCTCTCGGTTTCCATGAGATATCGGCCGAACATGATGCCGGAGGGGGTTTCGAGCGGGCAGCCGGAGGAATATTCGTAGGTATCACCGGGGCGCAGCACCGGCTGCTCGCCGATGACGCCTGGACCGTTCACCTCGTCCACCTGGCCATTCTGGTCAGTGATATGCCAGTAGCGCGTCATCAGCCGCACCGCGACGTTGGAATGGTTGGATATGACGACCCTGTATCCCCAAACATACCGGCTGTCGTCGGGGTCTGATTGGTCGGCCAGATAGTACGGCTCTACGGTCACTTCGATGTCGCGGGTCAGCGCACGATACATGGGCAAGCCTTGAACTGATTAGCTCCTGCTATTCTACAGGAATGTGGTTTCGTCAAGGATAAGCAAAGAGGCACCGGCCTCATCGACCGGTGCCTCCGTATTTGTCCATCTGTTGCTGAAGGTCAGGCTCTGACCTTGGAGAGCGCGCGGGCAAAATCCTCGAGCAGGTCTTCGCTGTCCTCGATACCGGCGGAAAAGCGGACCGTTCCGTCCGACATGCCAAGCTCGGCGCGCGCCTCGTCCGTCAGGTTCTTGTGCGTCGTCGTCGCCGGATGGGTGATCAGGCTCTTTGCGTCGCCGAGATTGTTGGAGATCTTCGCGACCTGGAGCGCGTCCTGCAGCGCGAAGGCTGCTTCCTTGCCACCCTTCAGCTCGAAGCAGACGAGCGTCGAGCCGCCCGTCATCTGCTTGGCGATGATGTCGGCCTGCGGATGGTCCTTGCGGCCCGGATAGATCACGCTGGCAACCTGACTCTGTTCGGCGAGGAAGTCGGCGACGCGGCTGGCATTTTCCGTCTGCTGTTTTACGCGCAGCGGAAGTGTTTCAATCCCTTTCAGCAGCGTCCAGGCATTGAACGGCGACATGGCCGGGCCGGTGTGGCGGAAGTAATCGTGCAGATGCTCGTCGATCCATTCCTTGTCGGACAGCACGACGCCGCCGAGGCAGCGGCCCTGGCCGTCGATATGCTTGGTGGCGGAATAGACGACGATATGCGCGCCGAGTTCGAGCGGCTTCTGGAAGAGCGGCGTTGCAAACACGTTGTCGACGACGACCTTGGCGCCGATCTGGTTTGCGAGCTTCGCCACACCGGCAATGTCGATCACTTCCAGCGTCGGATTGGTCGGGCTTTCGAGGAAGAACACTTTCGTGTTTTTCTGAATGGCCTTTTCCCAGTTGGCGAGATTGCGGCCATCAACCAGCGTGCATTCGATGCCGTATTTCGGCGCGAGCGTCTCGACGACCCAGCGGCACGAACCGAACAGCGCGCGGGCGGCGACGATATGGTCGCCGGCCTTGAGCTGGCAGAGGATCGCAGCGGTGACGGCAGCCATGCCCGAGGCGGTGGCGCGTGCGTCTTCGGCGCCTTCCAGCAGGCACATGCGCTTTTCGAACATGTCGTTGGTCGGGCTGCCGTAGCGGGCGTAGATGAAACCGTCCGTCTCGCCCTTGAAGCGGGCTTCGGCCGCAGCCGACGTGTCATAGACGAAACCCTGCGTGAGGAAGATTGCTTCTGCGGTTTCGCCGTGCTGGGAGCGGGTGGTTCCGCCGTGAACGAGTTGGGTGGCCGGGCGCCAGGACTTGCTCATGTGATTGTCGCCTTCAAACAAAAAAACCGGCCGCAAAAGCAGGCCGGTTTCAAACCCGGCCTTTTTAGCTACTTGTTTTACGTGGCTGCAAGCCGGCCGGCCAAATCACCACGGGATAACCTTGTTATTACTGCGCGGCCGCGCTTGCGTCAATTGCCGGCATTTGGTTTTGTGCGGGCCTTCTCACGGGACGGTATGATGATGGCTTCTGCGGTGCGCAGCACGGGCATTCTGGCGGACAACGCCATTCGCGGCTTGTTCGACAGCGGACGGCTGAAGAGCGAGGCGCCCCTCGACGACGACCAGATCCAGCCGGCGAGCCTGGACCTGCGCCTCGGCGCGATAGCCTTTCGCGTGCGTGCCAGCTTCCTGCCCGGCCCCGCCCATCTCGTCGCCGACAAGCTCGACCGGCTGAAGCTGCACGTCATCGATCTGTCCGAGGGCGCGGTGCTCGAAACGGGCTGCGTCTACATCGTGCCGCTGATGGAAAGCCTCGACCTGCCGGCGGAACTCGCGGCTTCGGCGAACCCGAAAAGCTCGACCGGTCGCCTCGATATCTTCACCCGCGTCATCACCGATCGCGCGCAGGAATTCGACAAGATCCCGGCCGGCTATTCCGGCCCGCTCTATCTCGAAATCTCGCCGCGTACCTTCCCGATAGTCGTGCGGCGCGGTTCGCGCCTGTCGCAGATACGCTTCCGGAAAGGCAAGGCCCTGCTCGGCGAAAACGAACTGCTGGCGCTGCACACCAGCGACACGCTCGTTGCCAGCGACACGCCGAACGTCTCCGGCGGCGGCATCGCGCTGTCGATAGACCTCAAGGGCACCGGCCCGGAAGGACTGATCGGCTATCGCGGCAAACATCACACCTCTGTCATTGATGTCGATCGCAAGAACCAGCACGACATCTTCGATTTCTGGGAGCCGCTGTTCAGCCGCGGCCGCAACGAACTGATCCTCGATCCGGACGAGTTCTACATTCTCGTTTCGCGGGAAGCCGTGCACGTCCCGCCGCTCTACGCCGCCGAGATGACGCCCTTCGACCCGCTCGTCGGCGAGTTCCGCGTGCATTATGCCGGCTTCTTCGATCCCGGCTTCGGCCACGCCCCGGCCGGCGGCTCCGGTAGCCGCGCGGTGCTGGAAGTGCGCAGCCACGAAGTGCCCTTCATCCTGGAACACGGCCAGATCGTCGGCCGCCTCGTCTATGAGCACATGCTTGATACGCCGGAGGGCCTTTACGGCTCCGGTCTCGGATCGAACTATCAGGCACAGGGTCTAAAACTCTCCAAGCATTTCCGCGTCGGATAAAGCTGTTCGCGAAGGCGTTTCCCGCAGCTATGTGCCTGTGAAGCTTCGGGGTGTCTACGACAGTTCAGCGCCGGCTATTTGCTAACAGCCGGCGCGTTGTCATGAATTCGAGGCGGCGGAGTGCCGGCCTAGAACTGCCTGTCAGCGATCACTGCCGCCAGAACCGGGGTGCAGGCCTGCACGTCCACCGATAGGCGTGCGCCGATGACAACATCCAGGTGCTTGGGCGCTAGGCCAAAGCCGGGACGCACACTGCGCACCGCATCAGCCGTGATCACGTCGCCAGCCTTGAGGTCTTTCACAAAGTAAAGGGATCGCCGGAACTTCACGTTGTCGCGTTCGCTGGATTTGCGACCATAGTCAACACGGCCAATGGCTTCCCACGCCGTGCGCGCACCGCTGCAAAGTGCAGAGAATTCGGCGGGTTCAAGGGAGAAGCTGTCGTCCGGGCCGCCAGCCGAGCGGTCGAGCGTGAAGTGCTTTTCGATGATGTTGGCACCCAGAGCAACACTGGCAATTGCCGTCGTGTTGTCCAACGTGTGATCCGAAAGCCCGGTCACGATACCGTGCCGTGCGATCATGTCCGGAATCGTTCGCAGATTGTAGTCCGCGGCGGGTGCCGGATAACCGCTGACGCAGTGAAGAACCGCAAGCTGGCGGCAGCCCCCGGCGTAGGCCGCGTCGATGGCCTCCTGGATTTCTTCCGCGTCGGCCATACCGGTCGAAATAATCATCGGCTTGCCGGTGGAGGCAACATAGCGGATCAGCGGCAGATCAACCGCCTCGAAGGACGCGATCTTGTATGCGGGGGCGTTCAGGTCTTCCAGCAGATCGACGGCGGTCGTATCGAAGGGTGAGCTGAACATCGTGATGCCGAGTTTGCGCGCGTGCTCGAAAAGCTCCGCATGCCATTCCCACGGCGTATGTGCCCACTCATAGAGCTCGTACAGGGTTTTTCCGCCCCACAGGCCGCCAACGATCTGGAAATCGGGCAGGTTGCTGTTCAGCGTGATGGTGTCTGGACGGTAGGTCTGGATCTTGACGGCGTCTGCACCGACTTCCTTGGCGGCCTCAATGATCCTCAAGGCGGCGGAGAGATCGCCGTTGTGGTTTGCCGACATTTCGGCAATGACGTAGGGGGGGAAGTCGTCCCCAATCGATCTGTTTGCAATTTTAATCGGCGGCTTCATCGCGTCTCTCCAATTTTATCACATACGTGTGTCCATGCAGTTCGAAGAAGGCAGGAAACCGCTCGGGATCGCATACCCTTATCAGATCAAACTGCTCTTCAAGGCTCTTTGTCGGATCCAGCCTGCTGTCTGCAGGGGTTCGCTTGGGGTAATATGTCGGCGTTATGCTTGCGGATTGGGGTTCCGGGCGAACGGTATGATAGGCCTTCACGGCAAAATCCATCAGCTGCAGTTCTGCTTTGAACAGGAGGTGATTGATTTCGTTCCACAGTGCGCCCCGAGGAACCTGCACCTTCAACTTCATCCAGATATCGCCGCGATCCACTTTTTCCGCGGCTTCCAGCAGGCTCATCGTGATTTCCGTGGCGCCATCGACAATCTGCCAGATATGCGGGCTCCACCCGCGGCCCAATGGAAGATCACTGGCATGAAGAACCAGGGCCTTTCCGTAGCGGTCAAGATCTTCCTGCTTCAGGATCTCATTGCACGAAATCAGGAAAAGGATATCCCCGCCCTGAAGTTCGGATTTCTTCCGGGCGATGGAGATTTCGTTTTCAGTCGCGTTCTGCGACATCCAGTCAAACAGATATTGATTGATCGGGTGCGTTTCCGAGCTGCAAAGTATCGTGATCCTGAGTGTCATTCACGTCACCATAGATAAGGCCAAGCGGTCGGCGCCCTGGCCATCCGTCACGGCGGATGCCGCCTTGCTCATGGCCATAAGCTTTTCCGGGGCGCTGATCAATTCATGCACGGCTGCTTCGAGTTCGATGTCGAATGCCGTATCCGGAAACTGTTTCAGGGCGACCGCGGCGCCTTCCCGTTCCAGGGCACGGGCGGCATCCTTTTGGTTGTCGGCCAGGACAACGATGAGGGCCGGCAAACCAAGGCAGCAACGCTCCCAGGATGTGGTGCCCGCCGCTCCGATGGCCAGATCGCTCGCGGCCATCAATGACCCCATGTCGGCGACATTGATCAAAACCTCCGTCGGCCATTTCATGCCGGTCGCGCGTGCGAGAATGTCGGCGCGCCAGGGCGCGTGCGGCCCCAACACGACGGTCACCCGGCAGGTGGCATGCAAATCCGTATGCTGCAGAGCTTCGAGCATTCGCGCCGTAGCGTTGGGTTGGTCCACACCGCCCATGGAAATCAGGACATGGCGAATGGTTGAGGACGTATGCCGGCGGGCTAGGCTGGCATCGCGCAATACCGAGAAGTCCTGACGCAGCAGCGCGTGCATGGGGCCTGCCAGGACGCGCGCATGCGGTGGGACAAGCCCGCTATAGTCCGAGACAGCGCGCCCGAGATTCTGGTCGAGCAGCACGTCACAATCGTGCTTGCGGTCGGCAAGGTCGTCGATGGCAAGCAATTGCTTGCAGAAGGGGCGAAGCGCGCTATCCCAGCGCCGGTCGAGTGCATAATGATCGACGGCCAGCCAGTCTAGGACCTCGCCGTCGAGAGCCGCAATCACATCGTCCGCATCGGTACGCCAATCGGTACCAAGCCAGGCGGCGTGAGAGGGCTCGCCTTCGGTGCTGGTCGAAACGGCTGGATCGTGCAAGGGCAGGGACCGGGCCTCAAAACCGCGATTTCGGATGACATCCAACAGGTGCCCGGCATGCTCACGGCATAAGAACAGGCATTCCGCGCCGTGGGCTTGCAGGGCCTGCGCCAAGGTCAGGCAACGCATCACGTGGCCGGTCCCGATATCGAGAGAGGCATCTGCGCGAAATGCAACCCGGATCCGTCGTGTCATTCGCCTGCCGCATTGAGCGCGGTGAACATGAATTCTGCGCGCTGCCAGTCTTCCGGAGTGTCGATATCCTGGACACGATGGCGCGGCAGAACGACGGCAGCGGCTTGCGGCGAGAAAAGTGGACGCCCCGCGAGCCAAGCCTCCGCCCGCCCCCAGTAAAACTGCCCGGCATCGTGGAAGGCTTCCTCCAGATCCTGGGAGCGGCTGGCGAAATGCTCAGGCCAGAACATCTCGACCCTTTCCTCGGCCTTCAGGCGAATGGCCCGCTGGATGGGAAAGGGAAAAGACGTCACGCTGAAAGCGTAATCGGCGCCGCCTTCTTCGAGGATGGCTTGCCCCCGGCGGATGTCTTCTGCGCGCACGAATGGCGCAGTCGCATAAATGCAGCAGACAGTTTCCGCCGGACGCGCGTGTTCCTGCATCCAGGATATGGCGTGCGCGACAACCGGGATCGTGCCCGTATAGTCGTCACTCAGATTGGCTGGCCGCATGAACGGAACGTCGGCGCCCGCTTTCGAAGCGATTGCCGCGATTTCCTCATCGTCGGTCGAGACGATAATGCGGTCGAAGCAGCCGCTTTCCAGCGCCGCATCGATGGACCAGACGATCATTGGCTTGCCGGCAAACGGCTTGACGTTTTTGCGCGGTATGCGCTTGCTCCCGCCGCGTGCCGGAATAACCGCCAGCCTCATGCCGACAGGACCTCCGTCAGGGCGGTGACAACCGTGTCCTGCTGCTCATCCGTCATGGCGGCGAACATAGGCAGGCTGATTGCTTCCGCATAATAGGCTTCTGACTGCGGGAAGTCGCCTTTCCGGAAGCCCATCTTCTGGTAGTAGGGCTGCGTGTGGATCGGGATATAGTGCAGGTTGACGCCGATACCCTTCGCCTGCAGGCCCTGGAAGGCGGTGCGATGGAAATCATCCGGTCGGCCGTCAAGCTCCAGCCGAATTACGTAGAGATGAAGGCCAGAATAGCCGTCTGGATGCTGCCACGGCGTTTTGACCGCCAGTCCTGCAAACTTCTCGTCGTAGCGCTTTGCGAGCTGGTGGCGCCGCGCGACATAGGCATCGAGCCGCTCCATCTGGCTCAGGCCGAGCGCTGCCTGCAGCTCGGTCAGGCGGTAGTTGAAGCCAAGATCGATCTGCTGATAGTACCAGGGGCCATCCGGCGCATGCGTCATCAGGCTGGCATCCCGTGTGATGCCATGGCTGCGCAGAAGACGCATGCGTTCCGCAAGATTGTCGTCGTTCGTCACCGACATGCCACCTTCGGCAGTCGTGATGATTTTGACCGGATGGAAGCTGAACACCGTGATATCGCTGTATTGGCAACTGCCCACAGCCTTGTCCTGGTATTTCCCGCCGATCGCATGAGAAGCGTCCTCGATGACGCGGAAGCCAAATCTGCGCGCCAATTCGGCGATCGCAGCCATGTCGCACGGCTGCCCGCAAAGGTGAACCGGGACGACGATCTTCGGCAACTTGCCGGTTTTCTCGGCTTCCAAGAGCTTCTGTTCGAGCGCGACAGGGCACAGATTGTAAGTTTGAGGATCGATATCCACAAAATCAACCTGCGCCCCGCAATAGAGCGCGCAATTCGAGGATGCGACGAAGCTGACAGGAGAGGTCCACAGCCAATCGCCAGGTCCAAGCCCGAGGGCAAGGCAGGCAATATGCAGAGCCGACGTGGCGCTGTTGACCGCCACCGCATGGGCGGCACTGCAATAGGCAGCAGCAGCCTGCTCGAAGCGCGGTACGGCAGGCCCTTGGGTCAGATAATCCGACTTGAGGACGCTGGTAACGGCCTCGATATCAGCGTTGACGATCTCCTGCCGTCCGTACGGTATCATGATCAGACTGCCCCGATTTTCGTGCGGTTGGTTTCGACCCAGGACTGGAGGGTCTCGGTGGTCATCCATTCATGGTTGTTGCTACTCGTGTAGCTGAACCCATCCGGCACTCTGACGCCGTCCTTGATGCGCTCGTTGCTGACATGCCAGTTGTGGATGGCGGGCAAAATCTTGTAATGATCAGGATATTCATACGTGTAGAACGCGTCTTCCTCACCGATCATCTGCTCGTGCAGCTTCTCGCCGGGGCGAATGCCGACAAAGCGCAGTTCCGCGTCGGGGACGATCGCGCGGGCAAGGTCGGTTACCTTCATGGAGGGGATCTTCTTGACGTAGATCTCGCCGCCTTCCATATCGTCGAATGCATGCCAGACAAGCTCGACGCCCTGTTCGAGCGTGATCATGAAGCGTGTCATGCGCTCGTCGGTGATCGGCAGTTCGCCCTTGTCGGCAATGGACAGGAAGAACGGAATGACCGAGCCGCGCGAACCCATGACATTGCCATAGCGCACGACTGCAAAACGTGTGTCATGGCCGCCGGCATACGAGTTGCCCGCCACAAACAGCTTGTCGGATGCAAGCTTGGTCGCACCGTAGAGATTGACTGGGCTGCTGGCCTTGTCCGTGGAAAGCGCCACGACCCGCTTCACACCACGATCGATGCAGACGTCGATCAAATTCATGGCGCCGTGGATGTTGGTCTTCACGCATTCGAACGGATTGTATTCTGCCGTCGGCACGATCTTGGTCGCGGCCGCATGAACGACGTAGTCGATGCCATCCAGTGCGCGATGCAAGCGTTCCTTGTCACGGACATCACCGATAAAGAAGCGGACGCGGGGATCCCCCTCGAACTTCCTTGCCATTTCCCACTGTTTCATTTCGTCGCGAGAATAGACGATAATGCGCTTCGGATTGTATTTTGCGAGCGTCATCGGCAGGAATGCGTTGCCGAATGATCCCGTACCCCCCGTGACAAGTATGGACGCTTCTGTGAGCATCGGAACTCCTTATAATCCGCTTTTCGGATGGCTCAAATAGCACCACGCCGGTGGATGCGCTAGGGCGATCATTCGCAAACTGTTTTAAATGTACGCAGGGTCTCAACTTGAGAAGACTTGAATCGAAAGGTTAACTCTGGTCGATCTAGTTGATCATGTTCGGTAACGTTACCGAGAGAATGTTGCCGTCGAATAAGGCAGCCTTATGGCCCACGCAGAGCGTGGCTGATCATGACAGAAGACCTTCTTATCATAGCCGGACATGCTTGGATTGGGGCTGGGCCGCTTGGTGGACTGAGAACGAGGGGAGGTCTATTAATGGTCTTCCCTCTGAAAAGTGATCCTTTTTGAAGTATGGCTTTGAGCCGAAGAAGGCCATTGAAATGGCAGTGAAAAGACACAAGGCGGAAGAGATTGTCAGGAAGCTGTGTCAGGTTGACGTGCTGAATGCGCAGGGCAAATCGATGGCGGAGGCGATCCGGTCGATAGGCGGAACGGTAGTTACATATTACCGCTGGCGGGCAGACTACGGTGGCCTGAAGGGCGATCAGGTGAAGCGCCTGAAAGAGCTGGAGACCGAGAATGCCCGGCTTCGGCGGGCTGTTTCCGATCTGACATTGGACAAGATGATCCTCGCTGAGGCTGCCAGGGGAAGCTTCCAACCCACGCCCGCCGCTGTGCGTGGACCATGTCCCCGAGGAACTGGGTGTGTCCGAACGGCGGGCATGCCTGGCTTTCGGCCAGCATCGTTCCACACTGAACTACAAGCCACCGGCACCTGAAGCCACCGTGTGCCCGCGTCACAACGGCCCGGCTTCAACGCCAGCAGGAGCGGTCAGACCCAGCATGCACTAGCATTAAACCCGGATCAACCGATGGGGGCACGCCAGTGTCACCGAGGCAAATTATGCGCGGATCAGCGCCCAAGTTGGCAAATTCGGCACAAGTCGCCTTCCGGCATTCCGGGACCGGTCAGCTTTCTGCGGATCTCGTAGCGGCGGACATACCCTCAGGTTCAGACACGCGTCTTTCGAGAAACGTTATACATATTACCAGGGATTAAGGACGTGAAGCCATAAACAGCCGCTCAGCAAGCTCAAAATCCTCCATAGTGTCGATGTCAACGACCCGATGCCGTGGAAGAACGATAAGCGAAGCGTGCGCGCCAAAGACGGGCGTTCCCTGCAGCGCCGTCTCCGGTTTCGTCAGATAGAACTGGCCGGCGTTGTGGAACGCCTTCTGGAGATCCTGCGAGCGCATGTAGTAATTTTCTGGCTGAAACATGATAGCTCTGTCGTCATCATTCAGAAAAACGGCTCGCTGGATCGGGGAGGGGAATTCCGCGGCGCTGAAAACGATCTCCGCGCCCGTCTCGGTCATTCGATCGACTGATTTCAAAAGGTCTTCGCCTGACAGAAAAACCGCAGTCGGGTAGACGGTCAGGAAGAGATCTGGGACACAAACGTTGTCGCAGTACCACTGAGCTGCGTGCTTGGTCACTGCTGCTGTGCCGGTGAAATCGTCGGACAGCTCTGCCGGGCGCATAAAGGGGGCTCGCGCACCGTGAGCTTCTGCGACCTCTTTGATTTCTTCGCTGTCCGTCGATACGATAATGTCGCTGACCAGTGGAAAAGCTTTTAGAGCATCGATCGGCCAAACGATCATCGGCTTTCCGCAGAAGTCCTTGACGTTCTTTTTGGGTATGCGCTTGCTGCCGCCACGGGCAGGGATGATCGCAACGATGTTGAGGGACATCAGGCCGCGGCCCGCTGAATACTTACGCGCTGGCCGGCGTGATCTTCAATGCCGACTACGAAGCGGTCATCAAAAAACTGAAGACCATCCAGACGCTTCTTCTCGGCAAAATCTGTTTTCGCGCCCTCTAGGATTGGAAATTCGTCTATCCGAGACTCCCCCATGACGGAGTAGACGACAAAGTACGACATTCTAAGCCTCCAGAGTGACGCGGTTGCGAACATCCATACATTGCCCCAAATCGGGAGTCCACTTAGCCTGCGGCTGCAACCGATAAGCAACCTTCGTGGAATTGCGCGAGATATCTAGTCCCTAGGGCGATGGATTCATCATCTGTGCATGAGAGATGATGTACCATGGAGTGGTGTAGCATGAAGGCAGCCATCAGTGTTTTTTCCGGTAGGGTCGGGTTGTTTAAGCTCAACCTGATGGAAAGATCACTGATGACCGCCGAGATGATGAACCTGCGTTCGCTTGTTGAGAAGAGCGCTGATGCGGATTTGCTGCACGAGATGATCGGCTTTGCCGCCGAGAAGTTGATGGAACTTGACGTCGGGGCGAAGACGGGCGCGGCCCATGGCGAGAAGAATGCGTTCCGGATTGCCCAGCGCAATGGGTACCGCGACCGGGACTGGGAGACCCGTGCCGGGACGGTCGAGTTGCGCATCCCGAAGCTGCTATCGGCAGCTATTTCCCCAGCTTCCTTGAGCCGCGCCGCATGGCTAGGAAGGCCCTGACGGCCGTGATCCAGGAAGCCTACATTCAGGGCGTCTCCACCCGCTCCGTCGATGATCTGGTCAAGGCGATGGGCATGAGTGGCACCTCCAAAAACCAGGTCTCCAGACTCTGTGAAGAGATCGACGACAAGGTGAAGGCATTCCTCAGCCGCCCCATCGAAGGCGACTGGCCCTACCTGTGGATCGATGCCACGTATCTCAAGGTCCGGCGCGGCGGCCGTATCGTTTCTGTCGCCGTTATCATCGCTATTGGCGTCAACCCCGACGGGCGACGGGAGGTGCTCGGCATCGAAATCGGAACATCTGAAGCCGAGCCGATCTGGGCGGAGTTTCTGCGCAAGCGGACGCGGCGAGGTCTGCGTGGCGTCAAGCTCGTCGTCTCCGATGCCCACGAAGGCATCAAGGCCGCCGTCTCGAAAGTTCTTTCCTCCACCTGACAGCGTTGCAGGGTTCACTTCATGCGCAACGCACTCGCCTATGCCGGAAAGAGCGGACGGCGCGTCGTCTCCGCCTTACGCCGGGCTATCTGATTGTACATCCACTACACACAGATTTTGCCCTCCGCCGGAGCGGAGGGCAGGCATGAAATATCACCTTATACGAGCCGATGCAGCTGGCGTAGCAATCAACATGCGTCGAGGTTGTAGAGCGAGCGACCGACGTTATTTTTCCATTACGAACCAGGTTAGATCATCACCGGGGAAGACGGGGTCTCGATGATAAACGAACCCATAATCGACCAGCTTCAACGATGGATATTTATCCATCATTTCACCGGCGAAATCACGCTTAAACAGACGACCTTCATGCCCACGGTAGGTAATTGAGGTTGGCGATGGATTGTAATATTCGGCCATCACAATGTAACGCTTGCTCGATTCCCAGAGCCGCTGATAGGCGGTTTCAAGCGCATCTGGATTGATATGAATTAGTACGCCGGCAATAAACGCCATATCAACCGGAGCCATTTGATGGTCGTCCAGCAGTGAGCCGAGTCTAGCGTCCACACCTTCGATGCTTGACAGTCGCGCGAGCGCGATTTCGTTAATTTCGATGGCTTGGAGTGTTGCCGCAGGAAGCAGATTCTTGAATGCGAGCATATTTAGGCCGATGTTAGCACCGAGTTCCCGCACAGACTTTACGTCGTGGGTTCGCGCCAATATCTTAGAAAACATCGAAATTTTTGACGCGAGAAGTTTTCCCCCGTCATTTCTATCAACGTAGGTGTCGCCAAACTCGCCGGCCCAGAAGTTTTCTTGCGGTGTATTGTATGTCAATGCTCTCTTCCTCTTTTGCGCGCTACGTTCATCACAGTTACCCCCGACAAACAAGCTTAAATAGTAGGGCAGCCCTGAGTGATGCCGTAAGTTAGCCGGAGCTTCACCCTGGGTGGCGCCACCAATACAGGATGACGTACGCTCCGTCCACCGTGAGGCGAAGCCAGTAACGTGAATAGCCCCTAGATTTGTAGAGGTCTTCTTTCCTAAATTTGAGGCAAGAAGAGCATCATGAGCAGGTCGAATTTCAGTGAAGAGTTTAACCGTGACGCTGTGCGCCAGATCACTGAGCGGGGCTACCCGGTTTCGGAGGTTTCGCAGCGGTTGGGTGTGAGCCAGCATTCGCTCTACGCGTGGAAGAAGAGGTTTTCGTCGGCATCTTTTGCCAGTGATGCAAAGTGAAGTACGCGTTCGTTGCCCAGCATCAACAGCGGCTTTCGGTGCGGACGATGTGCCGCCTGTTGCGCATCCATCCCAGCGGCTTCCATGCCTGGCCCCAGACGCCATTGAGCAACCGTGCCTGCGAAGACAAGCGGCAAATCGATCTGCTTCGGAAGGTTTGGGAGGAAAGTGGTAAGGTTTACGGCTATCGCAAGCTTCACGGCGACTTGCTCGACCACGGTGAGACATGCTGCCCGAACCGGATTGTCCGCCTGACGCGGATTGCCGGGATAAAAACCCAGATCGGCTACAAGCGTCGCCCAGGCATTTATGGCGGTAGGCCTTCCGTTGTCATCGACAACACGCTGGATCGGCAATTCGACGTCGATGCTCCAGACAATGCCATGGGTCATGGACACTACCTACATCCGAACCTGCGAAGGCGTCGCCTATCCCGCGGTGGTGATCGATCTCTATTCCCGCCGCATCATTGGCTGGTCGATGCAGAGCCGACAGATGACCGATGTGGTGCTGCAGGCGTTGCTGATGGCTGTCTGGCGGCGAAAGCCGAAAGAAAAGGTGCTGGTGCATTCGGATCAGGGATCGCAATTCACCAGCATGGGCTGGGGCAGCGTTCCTAAAGCACTACAATCCGGTTCATTCGATGAGCCGCCGAGGAACTGTCATGGCAATGCCGTGGCTGAGAGCTTCTTCAATCTGTTGAAGCGAGAGCGGATACGCCGGAAGGTCTATCGTTCAAGAGACGACGCCAGGCAGGACCTGTTTGATTACATCGAGATGTTTTATAACCCGAAGCGCAAACATGTCAGAAACGGGATGCTGTCGCCCGTCGAGTTCGAAAAGCAGCAGAAAATGTAACCCGAGAATGTCTACGAAAATCGGGGCTATTCACTGCTTGGATTGGGGCTGGGCCGCTTGGTGGACTCAGAACGAGGGGTGGTCTATTAAGGCGCGCATCCCTAACTAGCGAAGTCCGAGAACATGTTCAAAAGACTATACCTTTTCCTCCGGGCACCATTTTCGGCAGGAGCGAAGCAGGTTCCCCAGGAGCGTGCATCTCAGAATAAGCCGGAAGAGGGGATAAAGAGCGCGAGCAAGGCGCCCAAGCTCACCCCGCTTGAGAAAGTTACAAAGCGCCTCAGGTCTGGCAATGCAGAGGGTGTTCTGTCCGTTCTGCGCCGACATGAGTTCGATGAAGCAAAAAGCCTATTGATAAAGGCGGCGACCGACATCGCGAAGCGCGTGAAGCCCGAGCGGTCGGAAGGGGTTTTCGCGAATGTCGAGCGCGTCGTTTCCGCTCTGGTTTACACCGAGTACTGGCCGGTGGCCGTTTCGCTCGTGGAGAACGGGCGCACTGCGCCGGCCTTGAGCGGCCGCAATATCGTCGCGCTGGTTGCCGCCGTCAAGGACGCGGCCTCGGACCGTTTCGATGCAGCGGTTTCCTATCCGGCGGCGCTGGAACAGGATGCTCGGCACGCTAAGTTGCTGCTCATCCTCGACATGTTGCGCCGGAAGAGGACGCTCGCCGAGGATTATGTCATCTCGGCGCGGCGGGAGTTTATGGAACAATACGGCAGCCTGACCTTGTCGGCGAGCGACATGCCGCCGAGCCTTTTCGTGCCGGCGGTCCATCTTCAGCTTTGGCTTTCGCCGTCCGGTCTCGGTGACTGCATTTCGTCCTTCGCGTCGAATGCGGCAGCAAAACCGCGCCTCAATCACGTGGCCTCAGCCCTCGGTACGCTGGTTGCCGCGGGGGAACATGACGGTATTGCGGCTCTTCTCGCACTCATTCCCGCTTCGCCGGAAGGCGCTAGCGCCCTTTTCGCCATTGCCAAACGCCACGCCAATGCCGGTGACACCGCAACAGCCGGAATCCTGCTCGCCCATGGCACGACCCGGAAGAACGCGAGCAAAGCCCGCAAGCCGACCCCTCTCGAGAAAATTACAAGGCGTCTCAAGGCTGGCGACGTGGAGGGTGTTCTCTCCGTTCTGCGCAAGCAAGAGTTCTACCAGGCAAGAAGCCTGCTGATAAAGGCTGCGACAGACGTCGTGAAGCGCCGGAAACCCACACTGTTGGACGCGATACTGACGAATGTCGAGCGCGTTGTTTCCGAGCTGGTTTACACCGAATACTGGCCGGTGGCGGTTTCGGTCGTGGAGAA